>NZ_JAAKTY010000020.1:0-90588 GCF_049174875.1 Aeromonas sp. 600948 | reverse complement strand
GCAGTTGAGGCAGTTGAGGCAGTTGAGGCAGTTGAGGCAGTTGAGGCAGTTGAGGCAGTTGAGGCAGTTGAGGCAGTTGAGGCAGTATCAGAATGGATTAAAAGAAAAGCCGGGACAAGCCCGGCTTTTTCTTTATCACTCAGCAGCTGCTTCAGCAGCGGCCGGGCGGTCTACCAGCTCAATATAAGCCATAGGGGCGTTGTCGCCAGCACGGAAACCGCATTTCAGAATGCGAGTATAACCGCCGGCGCGCTCCAGGTAGCGCGGGCCCAGTTCATTGAACAGCTTAGCCACGATCGCGTTGTCGCGAGTGCGGGCAAATGCCAGACGACGATTAGCAACGCTATCAGTCTTGGCAAGGGTGATCAGCGGTTCAACTACACGACGCAGCTCTTTTGCCTTAGGCAGAGTCGTCTTGATGATCTCATGACGAACCAGGGAGCTGGCCATGTTGCGGAACATAGCCTGACGATGGCTGCTGTTCCGGTTCAGTTGACGACCACTCAAACGATGGCGCATGACCTTATCCTTCTAACTAAATCTGTGAAACCCGTAATCTGGATTACTCGTCAGCGATGCTGGCGGGCGGCCAGTTCTCAAGGCGCATGCCAAGAGACAGACCACGGGAGGCCAACACGTCCTTGATCTCAGTCAGGGACTTCTTACCGAGGTTAGGAGTCTTAAGCAACTCAACTTCGGTACGCTGTACCAGATCACCAATATAGTGGATAGCTTCTGCCTTCAGACAGTTCGCAGAACGAACTGTCAGCTCCAAATCATCGACAGGACGCAGCAGAATCGGATCAAACTCGGGTTTCTCTTCTTTCTTCTCGGGCACGCTGACATCGCGCAGATCCACGAAGGCTTCCAGTTGCTCAGCCAGAATAGTGGCAGAACGACGGATAGCTTCCTCAGGATCCAGGGTACCATTGGTCTCCATGTCGATGACCAGCTTGTCCAAGTCGGTACGCTGTTCCACACGTGCTGCCTCAACATTGTAGGCAATACGAACGATGGGGCTGAACGCGGAGTCCAGCAGCAGGCGACCGATAGGACGCTCTTCGTCATCGTTGTGAACACGAGCGGAAGCAGGCACATAACCACGACCGCGCTGAACTTTCAAGCGCATGCTGATTTCAGCATTGGCACCAGTCAGGTGGCAGATTACGTGCTCCGGGTTTACGATCTCGACTTCATCACCGTGAGTGATATCACCTGCGGTAACGGGGCCTGTTCCAGACTTGGTCAGGGACAGAGTTACCTCGTCCTTGCCTTCCAGCTTCACAGCGATACCTTTCAGGTTGAGCAGGATTTCAAGAATGTCTTCCTGTACACCTTCTTTGCTGCTGTACTCATGCAGTACCCCGTCAATTTCGACTTCAGTAACTGCACAACCGGGCATAGAAGACAGCAAAATACGACGCAGGGCGTTGCCCAGCGTGTGACCAAAGCCACGCTCGAGTGGCTCAAGAGTCACTTTCGCATGAGTCGGGCTAACTTGCTCGATGTCAACTAGCCGCGGTTTAAGAAAATCTGTTACAGAACCCAGCATTGTGTCCTCTCTTTAGAAGCTAGCTTTACTTGGAGTAAAGCTCGACGATCAGCTGTTCGTTAATGTCGGCAGACAGGTCGGAACGCTCTGGCAGGCGCTTGAAGGCACCTTCCATTTTAGCGGCATCAACCTCTACCCAAGTCGGCTTCTCGCGCTGACCAGCAACCTCAAGGGCAGCTTTGATACGCGCTTGCTTCTTAGCCTTCTCACGAACGCAGATCACGTCCTCAGGGGAAACCTGGAAAGAAGGAATGTTCACAACGCGGCCGTTTACCATGATGGCCTTGTGGCTCACCAGCTGACGAGATTCAGCGCGGGTAGCACCGAAGCCCATGCGGTATACGACGTTGTCCAGACGACCTTCCAGCAGCTGCAACAGGTTTTCACCGGTGTTACCCTTTTGACGGGCAGCGTCGCGGTAGTAGTTGCGGAACTGTTTTTCCAATACGCCGTAGATACGACGAACTTTTTGTTTCTCGCGCAGTTGCACACCGTAATCGGACAGACGGGGCTTGCGAGCGCCGTGCTGACCAGGAGCGGTGTCAATCTTGCACTTAGAATCAATCGCACGAACACCAGACTTCAGGAAGAGGTCTGTGCCCTCACGACGGCTAAGCTTAAGCTTAGGACCGATATATCTTGCCATCTTCTTTCTCCAACAATCCTAGACCAAGTAGCTACAGCGTTACACGCGGCGCTTCTTGGGAGGACGACAACCGTTGTGCGGGATCGGAGTCACATCAGTAATGTTAGTGATGCGGAAACCAGCCGCGTTCAGGGCGCGGATGGAAGACTCACGACCGGGACCCGGACCTTTGACCATGACTTCCAGGTTCTTGACGCCATATTCTTTGGCCATCTCACCAGCGCGCTCGGCAGCTACCTGAGCAGCGAACGGGGTGGACTTACGAGAACCACGGAAACCGGAACCACCAGAAGTAGCCCAAGACAGAGCATTGCCCTGACGGTCAGTAATGGTCACGATTGTGTTGTTGAAAGATGCATGAACGTGCGCAATACCGTCGCTCACTTGCTTTTTAACGCGCTTGCGAGCACGAGTCGGAGTTTTAGCCATTTTCTACCTTCCCGTTACTTCTTGATAGCCTTGCGCGGACCCTTACGGGTACGAGCGTTGGTCTTGGTACGTTGACCACGAACAGGCAGGCTACGACGGTGACGCAAACCACGGTAGCAACCCAGATCCATCAATCGCTTGATGTTCATGGAAATCTGACGACGCAGGTCACCTTCAACGGTGAATTTACCTACTTGTTCACGCAGACTCTCGATCTGAGCTTCGTCCAGGTCTTTAATTTTCACATTCTCAGCGATACCGGCTGCGGCACAAATGGCCTTGGAGCGGGTACGACCGACGCCATAAATCGCAGTCAAAGCAATGACTGCATGCTTATGGTCAGGAATGTTAATGCCAGCGATACGGGCCACTATTCACTCCTACATATAGTAGATTACGACCACCACAAAGCCCGTGAGCGGATACGTGGCGGTCAACCAATACACAACAAAAGTTGGCTGGCTATATTAGCCAGCACAACTATTTGTTGCAAGTACTAACCGTAAAAAATTAGCCTTGGCGCTGTTTATGCTTTGGCTCGCTGCAAATCACACGCACCACACCGTGACGCTTGATGATTTTGCAGTTACGGCAGATTGCCTTAACGGAAGCACGAACTTTCATTGCTTAACTCCGTAACTACGCCGACCTTTAGCGGCCGTAGCCCTTCAGGTTGGCCTTCCTCAGGACGTCACCATATTGATGAGACATCATATGGGTTTGTACCTGAGCCATGAAGTCCATGATAACCACCACAATAATCAGCAGCGAAGTGCCACCGAAGTAGAACTGTACGTTCCAGGCAGTCATCAGGAACTGGGGTACCAGACAGATAAAGGTTATATAGAGCGCACCTGCCAATGTCAGGCGAGTCATAACCTTATCGATATAACGTGCTGTCTGCTCGCCCGGGCGGATCCCCGGGATAAAGGCTCCACTCTTCTTCAGGTTATCTGCTGTCTCGCGGGGGTTGAACACCAGCGCGGTATAGAAGAAACAGAAAAAGATAATGGCTGCTGCATACAGCATCTCGTAAAGCGGCTGACCCGGCTGCAGGACCATAGAGACCTGTTGCAGGATATCAGCGACTTTACCCTCACCCTGACCAAACCAGGAGGTAATGGTACCCGGGAAGAGGATGATACTGGATGCGAAAATCGCAGGAATCACACCAGCCATATTCACTTTCAACGGCAGGTGCGTGCTTTGCGCGGCAAATACCTGGCGGCCTTGTTGACGCTTGGCATAGTTAACGACGATACGACGCTGACCACGCTCCACGAACACCACAAAGTAAGTCACTGCGAAAACAATCAAGCCCAGCAACAACAACAGCAGGATGTGCAATTCCCCTTGACGTGCCTGTTCGGCCGTAGCGCCAATGGCATGCGGCAGACCAGCAACGATACCTGTGAAAATAATCAACGAGATACCATTACCAATCCCACGCTCGGTAATCTGCTCACCCAACCACATCAAGAACATGGTACCGGTGACCAGACTCACAACCGCTGTGAAATAGAAGCCCAAACCCGGATGAGTCACGAGTCCTTGCATCATATTCGGCAGACCGGTTGCAATACCAATGGCCTGGAAAGTTCCCAAAACCAGCGTGCCCCAACGGGTATATTGGCTAATCTTGCGACGGCCGGATTCACCCTCTTTCTTGAGTTCAGCAAGAGCAGGATGAACCACTGTCAGCAGCTGGATAATGATCGACGCCGAAATGTACGGCATGATCCCCAACGCAAGAATAGAAGCACGCGATAGTGCACCACCACTGAACATGTTGAACATCTCAATGATGGTGCCCTTCTGTTGCTGGAACAACTCGGCCAGTACGGCGGCGTCAATACCAGGAATCGGCACATAAGAGCCTGCACGGAAAACGATAATCGCCCCGAGAACGAAGAGCAGACGGCTCTTCAGTTCACTCAGACCACCCTGTGCTTTAACATCCAATCCTGGTTTCTTAGCCATTGTACTGATTATTCCTCGATTTTACCGCCAGCGGCCTCGATGGCTGCACGTGCACCTTTGGTGACGGACAGACCACGAACGGTCACAGCACGGTCAATGTTGCCAGACAGAACAACTTTAGCGAACACGATGTTCTTGGTCAGAACGCCGGCTTGCTTCAGAGTGCTCACGTCGACTACATCACCTTCTACCAGGGCGATTTCGTTCAGGCGCACTTCGGCAGATACCAAAGATTTGCGAGAGAAGAAACCGAACTTCGGCAGACGGATTTTCAAAGGCATCTGGCCGCCTTCGAAACCGTTGCGGACTTTACCGCCACCGGAACGAGAGGTTTGACCTTTAACACCACGACCACCGGTCTTGCCCAGACCAGAACCGATACCACGGCCCGGACGGTGCTTAACGCGCTTGGAACCAGCGGCCGGAGACAGAGTATTCAGACGCATGCTTAGCCCTCCACCTTAACCATGTAATAAACCTGGTTGATCATACCGCGTACGCAAGGAGTATCTTCCAGCTCAACGGTGTGACCAATGCGACGCAGACCCAGACCACGCAGAGTCGCCTTGTGCTTTGGCAGACGGCCGATAGAGCTGCGAGTTTGAGTTACTTTTACAGTGTTAGCCATGTCGCATTACCCCAGAATTTCTTCAACGCGCAGACCACGCTTGGCAGCGATCTGTTCCGGTGACTGACCGTGAACCAGAGCGTCTACAGTTGCGCGAACAACGTTGATTGGGTTGGTGGAACCGTAGGTCTTAGCCAGCACGTTGTGGATACCAGCAACTTCCAGAACGGCACGCATGGCGCCGCCTGCGATGATACCAGTACCTTGAGAGGCCGGCTTCATGAACACGGTGGAACCGGAGTGAACACCTTTCACCGGGTGGTGCAGGGTGCCGTTGTTCAGTTCAACCTTGTTCAGGTTACGCTTGGCCTGTTCCATTGCTTTTTGAATAGCAGCCGGAACTTCACGGGCTTTACCGTAACCGTAACCTACACGGCCGTTACCATCACCCACCACGGTCAACGCGGTGAAGGACATGATACGACCACCTTTAACAGTTTTCGAAACACGGTTTACTGCAATGAGCTTTTCTTGCAGTTCGCCGGCTTGAGATTCGACTTTAGCCATCTTCGACTCCTAGCTTAGAACTGAAGACCAGCGTCACGTGCGGCAGCTGCCAGGGCAGCGATGCGACCGTGATACTTGAAACCGGAACGATCGAAAGATACGTTCTGAACGCCTTTGGCAATAGCACGCTCAGCGATAGCTTTACCTACAGCGGTAGCAGCATCTGCGTTACCGGTGTATTTCAGAGCTTCACTGATGGCTTTCTCTACTGTGGAAGCAGAGGCCAGAACTTCGGAACCGTTGGCTGCAATAACCTGCGCATAGATATGACGCGGGGTACGGTGAACAACCAGACGGGTAGCTCCCAGTTCCTGCATCTTTTTCCGAGCACGAGTAGCACGACGGAGACGAGCTGCTTTCTTGTCCATAGTGTTACCTTACTTCTTCTTAGCTTCTTTAGTACGCACTTGCTCGTTGGCATAGCGTACACCCTTGCCCTTGTAGGGCTCCGGAGCGCGGTAAGCACGGATATCGGCGGCGACTTGGCCAACCAGCTGCTTGTCGACGCCACGCAGAACGATTTCTGTAGCAGTCGGGCACTCAGCGGTCACACCAGCC
The DNA here is from genome assembly GCF_049174875.1 of Aeromonas sp. 600948. Lineage (NCBI taxonomy): Bacteria > Pseudomonadati > Pseudomonadota > Gammaproteobacteria > Aeromonadales > Aeromonadaceae > Aeromonas > Aeromonas sp. 600948. The sequence continues at coordinate 84,288 of NZ_JAAKTY010000020.1, read as the reverse complement.
GGCAGCGCATGCTCTACCGGGTGAGAGAAGCCCAGAGCCAGCGCAACAGCATTGCCCTTGATGGAGGCTTTATAACCTACACCAACCAGCTGCAGCTTGCGCTCGAAGCCTTGGGTAACACCGATTACCATGTTGTTGACCAATGCACGGGCAGTACCGGCCTGAGCGTCAGCACCAGCGATGCTGCTGCGCGGGGCGAACTTCAGTACATTGTCTTCTTTGGTCACTTCTACACCGGCGTGAATAGAGCGAACCAGAGAACCTTTACCACCTTTGATGGTCAGTTCCTGGCCGTTCAGAGTCACCTCTACGCCAGCAGGAATAGTGACGGGTGCCTTAGCAACACGAGACATTTCCTACCTCCTATTAAGCGACGTAGCAGATGATCTCACCGCCCATGCTTGCTTTGCGAGCAGCACGGTCAGTCATCACACCTTTAGACGTGGACACGATAGCAACACCGAGACCGCCCATAACTTTCGGCAGATCAGTAGTGCGCTTGTAAATACGCAGGCCTGGACGGCTTACGCGTTGGATCAGTTCTACAACTGGCTTGCCCTGGAAATATTTCAGTTCAATTTCCAGTTCCGGCTTCACGTCACCAGCTACGGAGTAGCCAGCGATGTAACCTTCTTCTTTCAGCACTTTGGCGATAGCCACTTTCAGCTTGGAAGAAGGCATGGAAACCGCAACTTTGCTCGCCGCCTGACCGTTACGGATGCGGGTCAGCATATCCGCGATCGGATCTTGCATGCTCATAAGTCTAACTCCCGAGATTCGTTACCAAGAAGCCTTCTTCAGGCCCGGAATTTCGCCCTTCATGGCATGCTCACGCACCTTGATGCGAGACAGGCCAAACTTGCGCAGGAAACCGTGCGGACGACCAGTAATATTGCAACGGTTACGCTGGCGGGACGGACTGGAATCACGGGGCAGCTGTTGCAGTTGCAGTACAGCATCCCAACGCGCTTCTTCAGAAGCGTTCATGTCAACGATGATAGCTTTCAGCTCGGCACGCTTGGTCGCGTACTTGGCTACCAGCTTGGCACGCTTTGCTTCGCGCGCTTTCATGGATGTTTTAGCCATAACCCTAACCTTACTTGCGGAATGGGAAGTTAAAGGCAGCCAGCAGAGCACGGCCTTCTTCATCGGTATTCGCGGAAGTGGTGATGGTGATATCCAGACCACGGACGCGATCGACTTTGTCATAGTCGATTTCCGGGAAGATGATCTGCTCACGCACGCCCATGGAGTAGTTACCACGACCGTCGAACGCTTTAGCGTTCAGGCCACGGAAGTCACGGATACGCGGTACGGAGATGCAGATCAGCCGTTCCAGGAACTCCCACATACGCTCGCCACGCAGGGTTACTTTACAACCTATCGGGTAGCCTTCACGAATCTTGAAGCCCGCAACAGATTTGCGAGCTTTGGTGATCAGCGGCTTCTGACCGGAAATGGCAGCCATATCGGCAGCAGCATTTTCCAGCAATTTCTTGTCAGAGATCGCTTCACCAACACCCATGTTCAGGGTGATTTTCTCGATCCGAGGGACTTGCATGATAGTCTTGTAACCGAACTGCTTGGACAGTTCATTTACTACATCGGATTTGTAGTAATCATGCAGTTTCGCCATCGTTAAACTCCAATTACTTCACAAGTTCGCCGGTGGATTTGAAGAAACGGACTTTTTTGCCGTCTTCAATCCGGAAACCAACGCGGTCAGCTTTGCCAGTGGCAGAGTTGAACAGCGCTACGTTTGATACATCGATGGGGGCTTCTTTGGTGACGATACCGCCAGCCTGACCCAGTGCGGGTACCGGCTTCTGGTGTTTCTTCACCTGGTTGATGCCTTCCACGATTACCTTACCTTTTGCAATCAGGACTTGAGTGACTTTGCCACGCTTGCCCTTGTCTTTGCCGGTAAGAACAATCACTTCGTCTTCGCGACGGATTTTAGCTGCCATCGTTCGACTCCTTACAGTACTTCGGGTGCCAGGGACACAATCTTCATGAACTTCTCATTACGCAGTTCACGGGTCACCGGGCCAAAAATACGAGTACCGATTGGCTGTTGGTTGTTGTTAAGCAACACAGCCGCATTGTTGTCGAAACGGATGACAGAGCCGTCCGGACGACGAACGCCTTTACGGGTGCGTACGACCACCGCGTTATACACATCACCTTTCTTCACTTTACCGCGAGGAATGGCTTCCTTGATGGAAACCTTGATGATGTCGCCGATGCCGGCGTAACGGCGGTGCGAGCCACCCAGAACCTTAATACACATTACACTGCGAGCGCCGGAGTTGTCGGCAACACCCAGCATACTTTGCATCTGGATCATCTTAGTGCTCCGCTTTGTTTACTTCTTATCCCTAATGGGATCTGGCTGCCTTCAAAAGGCGCGAAACTATAACACAGGATTTTCAGAAAAGGTAGCCTAAAAAACAAACGGCCCCTGAAAGGGGCCGCTTGGACTACAAAGTACCGATTAGGCCTTTTCTACAACGGCAACCAGGGTCCAGGACTTGGTCTTGGACAGCGGGCGGCATTCGCGGATTTCCACGAGGTCGCCAGCTTTGCACTCGTTGTTTTCGTCATGTACGTGCAGCTTGGTAGTGCGCTTGATGATCTTACCGTAGATCGGGTGCTTTACCTTGCGCTCGATAGCAACAGTGATGGACTTGTCCATCTTGTCGCTGATTACACGACCTTGCAGAGTACGGATCTTGTCAGTCATTACGCACCTGCCTTCTCAGTCAGTACAGTCTTGATACGTGCGACGTCACGACGCACTTGTTTCAGAGTGTGAGTCTGAGCCAGCTGGCCGGTGGACGCTTGCATGCGCATGTTGAATTGCTCACGCAGCAGGCCCAGCAGCTCCTGGTTCAGTTCTTCGACGCTCTTTTGACGCAGATCTTGGGCTTTCATCACATCACCGTCTTAATTACGAAAGTGGTCTGAACAGACAGCTTAGCTGCGGCCAGGGCAAACGCTTCACGCGCCAGAGCCTCAGGTACACCGTCCATCTCGTACAGAACCTTGCCAGGCTGGATCGGGCAAACCCAGTATTCCACGTTACCCTTACCTTTACCCATACGAACTTCAAGGGGCTTTTCGGTGATGGGCTTGTCCGGGAACACACGGATCCAGATCTTACCTTGACGCTTAACGTGACGGGTCATGGCACGACGGGCTGCTTCGATTTGACGAGCAGTCAGTTGACCACGGGATGTCGCCTTCAGGCCAAAGGTACCGAAGGATACTTCGTTACCAGAGGTGGCCAGACCGCGGTTACGACCCTTGTGGGTCTTGCGGAATTTAGTACGCTTAGGTTGCAACATTTACCGAATCTCCTTACTTAGCAGCGCGGCGCTTGTTGTCACGCTTGGGCTTTGCAGGAGCTTGCTCTTGAGCAGCGGCAGCGTTAACAGCAGCCAGACCGCCCAGAACTTCGCCCTTGAAGATCCAAACTTTAACGCCGATCACACCGTAAGTGGTGTGGGCTTCAGAAGTTGCGTAGTCGATGTCGGCACGCAGGGTGTGCAACGGCACACGACCTTCACGGTACCATTCGGTACGCGCGATTTCAGCGCCGCCCAGACGACCGGAAACTTCCACTTTGATGCCCTTGGCACCCAGGCGCATTGCGTTCTGTACGGCGCGCTTCATAGCACGACGGAACATTACACGACGCTCCAGCTGGGAAGTGATGCTGTCGGCAACGAGTTTGCCATCCAGCTCCGGCTTGCGGACTTCGGAAATGTTGATCTGAGCAGGCACGCCAGCAATAGTGGCTACAGCTTTGCGCAGCTTCTCAACGTCTTCGCCTTTCTTACCGATGACAACACCCGGACGAGCGGTGTGAATGGTCACACGGATGCTCTTGGCCGGACGCTCAATGGTGATCTTGGACAAGGACGCGTTTTTCAGTTCCTTGGTCAGGAACTGGCGTACTTGAAAATCGCTGTACAGGTTGTCAGCGAAGTCTTTGGTGTTCGCGAACCAGGTAGAATTCCAAGGCTTGGTAATACCCAGGCGAATGCCATTAGGATGTACTTTCTGACCCATTGCTTATCTCCCAGCCTTAGCGTCGGATACCACTACAGTGATGTGAGCGGTACGCTTGAGGATACGATCCGCACGACCTTTGGCACGCGGACGGATGCGCTTCATGGAGGGACCTTCGTCGACCATGATAGTAGCAACACGCAGCGCGTCGATATCGGCGCCTTCGTTGTGCTCAGCGTTTGCAATGGCAGATTCCAGCACTTTCTTAACCAGCACTGCAGCCTTTTTCGGGCTGAAGGTCAGGATATTCAGAGCCTTGTCTACGGACAGACCACGTACTTGATCGGCTACCAGACGAGCTTTCTGGGCAGAAGTACGGGCATAACGGTGTTTAGCGATAGCTTCCATCATTTATCCCTTAGCGCTTCTTAGCCTTCTTATCAGCAGCATGGCCGCGATAAGTACGAGTCGGTGCGAATTCACCCAGTTTGTGACCGATCATTTCTTCGGTAACGAAAACCGGAACGTGCTGACGACCATTATGGACAGCGATGGTCAAACCGATCATGTTCGGGATGATCATTGAACGACGGGACCAGGTTTTAACCGGCTTTTTATCCCCGCTTTCCACCGCTTTCTCTACCTTCTTCAGCAAGTGCAGGTCAATAAATGGACCCTTCTTGAGAGAACGTGGCATGGTGATTCCTCTATGTTAACAATTACTTGTTACGACGACGTACGATGTACTTGTCGGTACGCTTGTTCTTACGGGTCTTGAAGCCTTTAGCCTTCTGGCCCCATGGGGACACAGGCTGCATGCCCTTGTTACGACCCTCACCACCACCGTGCGGGTGGTCAACAGGGTTCATCGCCATACCGCGAACGGTCGGACGAATACCACGCCAGCGGTTTGCACCGGCTTTACCCAGTTGACGCAACATGTGCTCGGAGTTACCGACTTCACCGATGGTAGCGCGGCACTCGGCCAGAACTTTACGTACTTCGCCGGAACGCAGACGCAGAGTTACATAGTTACCTTCACGAGCCAGGATCTGGATGAAAGTACCAGCGGAACGAGCCAGCTGGGCACCTTTACCAGGCTTCATCTCTACAGCGTGAACGGTAGAACCAACCGGGATGTTGCGCATCGGCAGGGCGTTACCTACCTTGATGGCTGCATCAGCACCAGAAGCGATCGCGTCACCAGCTTTCAGGCCTTTCGGAGCCAGGATGTAACGACGCTCACCGTCTGCATACAACACCAGAGCGATGTTAGCGGTACGGTTCGGATCGTATTCCAGGCGCTCTACTTTAGCCGGGATACCGTCTTTGTCGCGCTTGAAGTCGACGATACGGTAGTGCTGCTTGTGACCACCACCGATATGACGGGTAGTGATACGGCCGTTGTTGTTACGACCACCGGACTTGCTTTTGCTGTCCAGCAGAGCGGCGAAGGGCTTGCCCTTGTACAGCTCTTGATTGACGATCTTGACGACGTGGCGGCGGCCCGGAGAAGTAGGCTTGCACTTAACGATTGCCATTTTTGAGAACTCCTCTTACTCGGCTGCGCCCATGAAGTCGATGTCCTGACCAGCTTTCAGGGTCACATAAGCCTTTTTCCAATCGGAACGACGGCCTACGCGTGCACCTGCGCGCTTGGTCTTACCCTTCATGTTCAGGGTACGGACGGTCTCAACTTCGACCTCGAACAGTTTCGCAACTGCAGCTTTGACTTCCGCCTTGGTAGCATCAACAGCAACTTTGAACACGATAGTGTTCTGCTTTTCTGCAACCATGGTGCTCTTTTCAGAGATGTGCGGAGCCTTCAGAACTTTCAGCAGACGCTCTTCACGGATCATGCCAGCATCTCCTCGATTTGCTTAACTGCGTCAGCAGTCATCAGAACCTTGTCGAAAGCGATCAGGCTGACCGGGTCGATACCGGCAACGTCACGCACGTCAACTTTGTACAGGTTGCGAGCAGCCAGGAACAGGTTCTCATCGACTTCAGCAGTCACGATCAGAACGTCAGTCAGTTCCATTTCTTTCAGCTTGGCGATCAGTTCTTTGGTCTTCGGAGCTTCGATGCCGAACTTCTCAACAACGATCAGGCGCTCTTGACGTACCAGCTCGGACAGAATGCTACGGATAGCGCCGCGGTACATCTTCTTGTTTACTTTCTGGCTGTGATCTTGCGGCTTAGCAGCAAAAGTCACACCACCGGAACGCCAGATGGGCGAACGGATGGAGCCAGCACGGGCACGACCAGTACCCTTCTGACGCCACGGCTTTTTGCCGCCACCAGACACTTCAGAGCGAGTCAGCTGCGCACGAGTACCCTGACGGGCACCAGCGGCATATGCAACGACGACCTGGTGAACCAGAGCTTCGTTGAATTCGCGCCCGAAGGTAGTCTCGGAAACTTCAAGAGCGCTCTTGGCGTCTTTCATTACCAATTCCATTACTATCTCCTCAGACGTTACGCTTTGACGGCAGGTTTGACGATCACGTTGCCGTTGGTTGCACCCGGTACTGCACCTTTGATGAGCAGCAGGTTGCGTTCAGCGTCAACACGAACCAGTTCCAGGTTCTGAGTCGTTACACGCTCAGCACCCATGTGACCAGCCATCTTTTTGCCCTTGAATACACGACCCGGAGTCTGGTTCTGACCGATAGAACCCGGAACGCGGTGAGACAAGGAGTTACCGTGGGTCATATCCTGGGTGCGGAAGTTGTGGCGCTTAACAGTACCAGCAAAGCCCTTACCTTTGGATGTGCCGGTAACGTCTACCAGCTTAACGTCAGCGAGAAGATCTACTTTCAGCTCGCTACCAACAGTGAAAGTTTCACCGTTGTTCAGGCGGAATTCCCACAGACCGCGACCGGCTTCTACACCAGCTTTGGCGAAGTGGCCAGCTTCCGGCTTGGTCACACGGCTGGCTTTTTTGGCGCCAGTGGTAACCTGAATAGCGTTGTAGCCGTCGGTTTCTACAGATTTGACCTGAGTTACACGGTTAGCTTCAACTTCGATAACAGTCACCGGGATAGAAACGCCATCTTCAGTGAAGATGCGAGTCATACCCACTTTGCGACCTACAAGACCGATTGTCATTGTTATCAACCTCTTTCCGTAATTAACCCAGGCTGATCTGGACGTCTACACCAGCTGCCAGATCCAGACGCATCAGGGCGTCTACGGTCTTGTCAGTCGGCTCAACGATGTCTACCAGACGCTTGTGAGTGCGGATCTCGTACTGATCACGCGCATCTTTGTTGACGTGCGGGGAGATCAGGACGGTGAAGCGCTCTTTGCGAGTCGGCAGCGGAATAGGACCGCGAACCTGCGCGCCAGTGCGCTTAGCAGTTTCAACGATTTCCGCAGTGGATTGATCAATCAGGCGATGATCAAAAGCCTTCAGGCGGATACGGATTCTTTGGTTCTGCATTGACAGAGCTCCAATAGATAAAAGAACATAAATCAACACCGCCCGACCGAGATTTCTCCCGCCAGAGGTGTGATTTTTCACGTTTCCCCCCATATCGGGAGGACTGTATGGCTGGCTCCTGTAAACAGGAAACTCAGCAACAGACATATCGTCTGGCTTACCTCATGGGTAAGCGGAGGGGATTATACGGATTTTTCAAATTTGCGCAAGGGAAAGCGAACAGATTATGCGCAGTTTTATGTAACAGATGGATCTCGCCTGCGGCAACGCACTCTGCTACCAACACCCAGGTAACGACAATGTTACAAGCAGACTGGTAGACTGTGCGCTTGCCTCCGTCAGTGGAACGACATCCCATGCTCAAAGATCAAAAGAAAGCCTATCAGTATGGCCTTTGCGCCGTTGCCCTCTGGTCGACGGTCGCCACAGCCTTCAAGATCTCCCTCGCCTATTTCGAACCCGTGCAACTGTTGCTTGTGGCCGCCTTCACCTCAACTCTCACGCTGACAGCCGTCGTCGCCAAACAGGGCAAACTGCCGCTGCTGGGGAGCTACATCAAGGCCCGCCCTTTCTACTACTTGACTCTGGGTGTGCTGAACCCCTTTCTCTATTACTTGTTGCTGTTCAAGGCGTATGACCTGCTGCCTGCCCAGCAGGCACAGACCCTCAACTACACTTGGGCTATCACTCTCAGTCTGCTTGCCGTCCCCTTTCTCGGCCAGAAGCTGCGTCGGCGCGATGGCGTCGCCATCGTGTTGGGATATTTTGGCGCACTGGTGATCGCTACCAGAGGGGATGTATTCGGCCTGCAGTTCGACAACCCCCTCGGCGTGACGCTGGCACTGGTCTCGACCCTCATCTGGGCCAGCTACTGGATCCTCAACACCCGCAATCAGGGGGATCCCATCGTCAGCCTGTTGCTCGGCTTTATGATCAGCCTGCCCTTTATCGTCGTTGCGACCTGGTTGCTCTCCGATTTTGCCATGACCGCCTGGCAGGGATGGGCTGGTGCCATCTATGTGGGACTGTTCGAAATGGGCTTCGGTTTCGTGCTCTGGCTGATGGCGCTGCGCCATGCCACCAACACGGCCCCCATCAGCAACCTCATCTTTATCTCGCCGTTTGCCTCACTGGTGCTGCTCAACCTGTTGATCGGCGAAACCATCCATCCGGCCACCCCCATCGGGTTGGCGCTCATCGTTGCCGCCCTGCTGATCCAGCAGCTCAAGTACGGTAAACGCTATCGTGCATCAGTCGAAACCAAGAGCTGACCATGCAGAAGGGCGTATCCACGGATACGCCCTTCTCTCAATCCATCCACTCCTGTGGCTGATGTTTCGGCAGCCGTATCTCGACCAGCAGGCCGCCGAGATCCGAGCTTCCCAGCCGGATAGTGCCGTGGTGCTGGGCGACTATCTTGGCCACGATGGCCAACCCCAAGCCACTGCCGCCAACAGTTCGCGCCACATTCCCCTGAGTAAACGGCTTGAGCACCCGGGAGTAGTCCTGCTCCGGAATACCGGGGCCATCATCGGATAGGCGCAGGCGCACCCAGTGCCCGTCGTCCTTCAACTCGGCATACAAGCGGCTCGCCCCATAACGCTGCGAGTTGCTTGATAGGTTGTTCAACACCCGCCGGATACTAACCGGATTGCAGGCCACCCGCACTGCCTCTTGTGGCAGCGCCAGATCGACGTCCAGCCCCTGCTCCGAATAGATCAATAGGGTATCGTGCACCAGCTGGGTCAGATCGACAGGTACCGGAGCCTGCCCCTCATCCGGGCGGATGTAATCGATGAACTGATCGATGATGGCATTGGACTCATCAATATCTGAGTTGATGCTCTCCTTGAGATATTCGTCACCGGAGGACATCATCTCGGTAGCCAGCCGGATACGGGTCAGCGGGGTTCGCAGGTCATGGGAAACCCCCGCCATCATCAGGTTACGCTCTTCGATCAGGCTCTTGATGGAGTGGGACATATGGTTGAAGGTGCGGGTCAGACGGCGTACCTCCCGTGACCCCAGCTCCCCCAGCGCCTCGGGGAAATGTCCTCTGGCCACGGCAACCGCGCCAGCCTCGAGATCCTCGAGCGGACGAACCAACTGGCGTGCAAAGCGCCAGGCAGCAAACAGGGTGATCACCAGCAGCACGCTCAGATAGATGATGAGGGGTTCGATATCGTCATCTTCAATCTCGGTCAGCGGGATCCGCACCCAGATTTTGCTGGCCTGTGGCGGCTGGATCCAGATGATGTAGTGATCCTGGATCTCGACCCGCACCTTGGCCGGGCCACCCAGTTCGCGGCTTATGTTCTCCTCCAGATAGGGGTACGGCTTGGCATCGTTGAAGCCATGCTGCACCGCCTCGCTCTGGGTATAGATGTCGGTACCGGTCGTCACATAGACCAGCGCCTCGGCATCTTCACTCAACGCCAGCTGCTCGGTATTGACCGGAAAGATCAGCTTGACCTGATTGGCCAGCAGGTGACTGATCTGTTTGACGGTGGGTGCCAGCAGATAGTTGTAGAAGGTGACATAGGAGACCGCTTGATAGACCACCAGAACGGCGGCCAGGAACCAGAGCATGCGCGAGAACATGCTGCCGACCTTTTTCATGCACCGTCACCATCTGGTACAAACACATACCCCAGACCCCAGACGGTCTGTAGATAGCGGGGCTGGGCCGGGTCCTGCTCCAGCAGGCGGCGCAGGCGAGAGACCTGTACGTCGATACTGCGCTCGGTGGCGGTATATTCGCGGCCACGTGCCAGATTCATCAACTTGTCGCGGGAAAGCGGCTCGCGCGGATGGCTGACCAGTACCTTGAGCACCGCAAATTCACCGCTGGTGAGCGCCATCGGCTCGCCATCCCGGCTAAGCTCACGGGTAGCCAGATTGAGTTGGAAGGCTCCGAAGTTGACCACCTTCTCTGCAGCAGAGGGAGCCCCTGGCAACTCGACAGTATGTCGGCGCAGCACAGCTCGGATCCGCGCCAGCAGTTCACGGGGATTAAATGGCTTGGGCAGATAGTCATCGGCACCCATTTCGAGTCCGACGATGCGATCCACTTCATCCCCCTTGGCGGTGAGCATCAGCACCGGGATCTGGTTGCCCGCTTCCCGCAGACGACGGCAGATGGAGAGCCCATCCTCCCCCGGCAACATCAGATCGAGCACCATCAGGCTGAAGTTTTCACGAGTCAGCAGGCGATCGGCCTGTTCGCCATTAGCCACGCCGCGCACCACGAATCCCTGCTCGGTGAGATAGCGTTCCAACAGGGAACGTAATTTCAGGTCATCGTCCACGACCAGGACCTTGTATTGCTGCTGACTCATTGCTTTGCCTCTTCATTCTTTCGCTGCCCACCATACTAGGGGGGGATATCGCGGGAGAAAAGCATAAATATGTTACCGGTTATTACCCATGATCAGAGCGTGACGGCCGTCAAGCCCTCCTCCAGACCAGTACCGCTGAATGGCTCCCGCCAAGCTGGCGCAATTTCTCTCGACAGAAGGAGGACAAAAGCTAATATTCCCGAGCAGTTAGCGATGATTACCCCTCTTTGACCAGGTCCGCATCACCATGAAGACAAAGCTGATCACCCGCGAAGGCTACAACAAGCTGAAAGAAGAGCTCGATTTCCTCTGGCGTCAGGAGCGCCCCGAGGTCACCAGGAAGGTGGCATGGGCCGCCAGCCTGGGGGATCGCAGCGAAAATGCCGACTACCAGTACAACAAGAAGCGACTGCGGGAGATCGATCGGCGGGTGCGTTACCTGCGCAAATGTCTCGAAGAGCTGGGGATCGTCGACTATGCCCCCGCGCAGGAGGGCAAAGTCTTCTTCGGTGCCTGGGTCGAGGTGGAAAACGAAGAGGGCGAGACCAAGCGCTTTCGCATCGTCGGCTATGACGAGATCTTCGAGCGCAAGGATTACATCTCCATCGACTCCCCCATGGCCCGCGCCCTGCTCAAGAAAGAGGTCGGTGATGAAGCCATCGTCCGTACGCCAGTTGGTGACGTCTGCTGGTATATCAACGAGATCAGCTACCCCAAATAGCCGGACTACTGGTGAGCTGCTTGCCACAGGCACATCCTGAGTCACAGGTGCAATGGCAAGATATGCGCTCTCCCCTGCGACTTATCAGTCTGACGGGTGCAGACCCCGGCGCAGGGTGGCATCCCGCAACACGACCCCATATAGTGCTCACACTTGGCGCCTGATGGCGCGGACTCGACCACAGAGGCCCTCAACAACATCATGATGCAAACCATAGAGAGACAGATTGCCGGTGAGCTCAATGCTCGCCCGGAGCAGGTGCAGGCCGCAGTGCGCCTGCTGGATGAAGGCTCGACCGTGCCCTTTATCGCCCGTTACCGTAAAGAGGTGACCGGCGGTCTGGACGATAGCCAGTTGCGCACCCTAGAGAGCCGCCTCGGCTATCTGCGTGAACTGGAAGATCGCCGTCAGGTGATCATTCGCTCCATCGAAGAGCAGGGCAAGCTGACCCCCGAGCTGATGCGCGAATTGAATGGTGCCGACAGCAAGACCCGGCTGGAAGATCTCTACCTCCCCTACAAGCCCAAACGCCGCACCAAGGGGCAGATGGCGATCGAAGCCGGGTTGGAGCCGCTGGCCAACCTGCTGCTCAGCGACCCGATGCAGGATCCCGAGCAAGCTGCAGCCACCTTCCTCAATCCCGAACAGGGCATTGCCGACAGCAAGGCTGCCCTCGACGGCGCCCGCTATATTCTGATGGAGCGCTTCGCCGAGCAGGCCGACCTGCTGGAGAAGCTGCGCGACTACCTGTGGCAAAATGCCACCCTGCGCGCCCGCGTGGTGGCAGGCAAGGAGCAGGAAGGGGCCAAGTTCAAGGACTATTTCGAACACGACGAACCCCTGCACAAGGCCCCCTCCCACCGGGTGCTGGCCATGCTGCGCGGCCGCAATGAGGGGATCCTCAATCTGGCGCTGGTCACCGGTGACGACGAGAGTGCCAGCCCCTGCGAAGGGATCATTGCCCACCACCTCAAGCTCAATCTGCAGAACCGCCCGGCCGACAAATGGCTGCAGGGGGTAGTGAGCTGGACCTGGAAGATCAAGTTGTCGCTTCAAATGGAGACCGAGCTGATCGGTCGCATCCGCGAGTCGGCAGAGGAGGAGGCGATCAAGGTGTTCGCCATGAACCTCAAGGATCTGCTGATGGCGGCCCCAGCGGGCATGCGCTGCACCATGGGGCTGGATCCGGGCATCCGCACCGGGGTCAAGGTTGCCGTGGTGGATGCCACCGGCAAACTGGTCGATCACGCCACCATCTATCCGTTCGAACCAAAACGCCAGATTGATCAGAGCCTCAAGACCCTGAGCGAGCTGTGCCAGAAACACAAGGTCGAGCTCATCAGCATCGGCAACGGTACCGCTTCGCGGGAGACCGACCGGCTGGTCAGCGACCTGTTCGAGCGCTACCCCGCCGCCAAGGCGCAGAAGATAGTGGTGAGCGAAGCGGGGGCCTCTGTCTACTCCGCCTCCGAGCTTGCCTCTCAGGAGTTCCCGGATCTCGACGTCTCGATCCGTGGCGCCGTCTCCATCGCCCGCCGCCTGCAAGACCCGCTGGCCGAGCTGGTCAAGATCGATCCCAAGAGTATCGGGGTGGGCCAGTATCAGCACGACGTCGGCCAGAGCCAGCTGGCCCGCCGGCTGGATGCCGTGGTCGAGGATTGCGTGAACGCGGTCGGTGTGGATGTGAATACCGCCTCGGTCGCCCTGCTCAACCGGGTTTCCGGCCTCTCCCAGACGCTGGCCCAGAACATCGTCGCCTACCGGGATGAGCACGGCGCATTCAAGAGCCGTCAGCAATTGCTGAAAGTGAGCCGACTCGGCCCAAAAGCCTTCGAACAGTGCGCCGGCTTCCTGCGCATTCGCGGCGGCAGCAATCCCCTCGACAGCTCGGCTGTACACCCCGAGTCCTATCCGGTCGTGGAGCGGATCCTCGCCAAGCTGGAGCAGACCGTGGAGAGCCTGCTCGGCAACAGCAGCCTGCTGCGCAGCCTGAAACCGGCCGATTACACCGATGAGCAATTCGGCGTGCCCACCATCACCGACATCATCGGCGAGCTGGACAAGCCGGGCCGCGACCCGCGCCCCGAGTTCAAAACAGCGACCTTCAAGGAAGGGGTGGAGCAGATCAGCGACCTGGTGCCCGAGATGGTGCTGGAAGGGGTGGTCACCAACGTCACCAACTTCGGCGCCTTCGTCGATATCGGTGTTCATCAGGACGGGCTGGTGCACATCTCCTCCCTGACCGACCGTTTCGTCAAGGATCCCCGTGAGGTGGTCAAGGCCGGCGACATTGTGCGGGTCAAGGTGCTGGAGGTGGACGCCCCGCGCAAGCGGATCAGCCTGACCATGCGCCTCGACGAAAAGGCAGGGCAGCCCGCCCGCAAGCCGGCTGAAGCGCGCAACAGCTGTGCTGGCAACACCAAACCAAGAAATGAGCCGCGCCAAAGCCCCCCTATGGGTGGTGCCATGGGCAACGCCTTCGCGGCAGCGCTCTCCAAAGCGAAAAAGTAGCGAAACCTTCCAGAAGTCCTCTGAATGCAAAAAGCCCCACAAGGGGCTTTTTTACACGCGAAGCTCAGGATTACTGCGCCAGGGCAGCAAGAATGCTCTCGGGCTCTCCATGCTGGGCCAGCACCTCCCGCAGTCGGTTGAATGCCTTGCAGGCCTCTTGCGGATACTTGCCGTAAGAGACGACGCCGGTGTGGCTCCAGCCAGCCGCCAGCATCACTTTCTTCTTGAAATGGGTTCCTTCAGTTCCCCCTCCTCCGAGCTGCATCAGAAACTGCTCCATCTGCAGGTGGGGGGGCGGTACACGGGAGAAGGTGGTGAAATCTTCCGCTTTGACTTCATCGAAATGCATGACAGCTCCTGTGAAATTGGAATGGGCCTGATCTTCAGGTTAGTTGCAAAACAGGCAAAGCAGCTGAAAGTTTGGCGAGGGTGATTCAGATATGCAGACTGAGGGACTGGGTAGAGGCTGGGCTGACAGCCTGTTGATAGTGGCTCGCGATGACGCTGTTGCGCTTGTCCATATAGGCACTCAGCACACCGCCCGATTTCGCGCTCTGCTCGGCCATCAGCTCTTTGCGCGCCTTGGCTTCACTCGCGGCGGCGCTGCGTGCAACGGCCAAATCCTGCGCGGAAGGCTCGGCAGGCGCCAGCGCTGCAGAGCGGATCTGCTGCATCTTGGAGATGGTAGCCGCAGGGTCACCGGGTACGACACTGGTATCGATCTGGACTTCGCCACCCGTAGCATAACGCTTGCCATCCGGCCCTTGCGTAAACTGATAGGTGGGCGAGCTGGCGTACTCTCCACCCGCAGACTGGTGAGCCTGCTCGTGAGTACGCACCTCCTTGTCACGCTCGACAAGATCCTGAACCTGCTGCTCTTGCCGCTGTTGCTGCTCCTGCTGTTTGGGATCTTGCTGCTTGCGCTGCCCATCCTCACCGGTGGCCTCAACAAAGCGATTGTCTGGCAGTGTCGTCGGCGCTAATTGTCCGGTTTCACGGCTGTTCTGGGAGGTCTGATTGCTGGAGGCCTGAGCGGCTTTGGATTTCTCTTTCTGGGAGCCGACTTCGGATTCGGCAACGGAGGCTTGGCCCGCTCGGGCCTGCGGGATCAGTTCTGCCCGGCGATTATCCGTCCTCGCTGCTTCCACCTGGGGTTGCAGCTGTGTCGGGATAAGGGGAGGCAGACTGACATTGATGTTCATCTCACACCCGGATGTCGATCAGGGTTCCCATCATATCGCTGGCAGTCTGCACTACCTTGGCGGAAGCGCCAGCCTGCTGCTCGGCCACCTTGAGATTGACGAGCTCATCGGTCACTTGCACCTGATCCCCGCTGGGGGTGTTGAGGCGGGCGATCTGATTGGATGCCTTGTCGGCAATCTGCTCGGCTCGCTGAAATCCCTGTACCCCGCTGTTGAAAGCAGAATCAATACGCATGATGTTACTCCTCTGGTCACAGCTTAATTATCCGCCAGACCAGAGGATTAATGAAGCTTGCAGGCTGTTTTTTAGCCAACAAAATCTCGAACGATTTCAATGAATTCGTCAGGGTGGGAGATAAAAGGTGCGTGTGAGGCCTTATTGAGAGTCACGCTGCGGCTGGCAGGGTAGAGATCATCCAGCAGGGGAATGGCCGCCTTGGGTACCAATGAATCCAGTCGCCCATAGATCCGCAACCAGGGCAGATCCAGCTCCTGAAGCGGTTCGCGCAGATCAATCTCGGCCAACAGCGTCAGTCCAGCCTCGAGTGCGGCAAACGCGGGCGCCGGCCGCTCGGCCAGCCAGTGGCGCAACTGACGGATATCGTCCCGGGCGTGTTCACTGCCCATGGCCTGGATCGCCAGAAAACGCTCTATGGTCTGGCGAAAATCCCCTGCCAGCATCTGGTTGAAACCGGTCAGTACTTTGGGGGCGATCCCCGGCCACTCATCGCGGGCCATGAAACAGGGAGAGCTGGCTACCGTGATCAGGGAGTGCAGCCGATCGGGATGCGTCAGCGCCAACTGGCTTGCCACCAGACCACCGAGCGACCAGCCAAGCAGATGACACTTCTGCGGCAAGATGGCAGCCACCTGCTCGGCAAGCCAGGGCAGGCTGTAATCCACCTCGTCTGCCAGCAGGCTGTTGCCAAAACCGGGCAAATCTACCAGATGAACCCGATAGTGGGGCGCCAACTGTTGGGCAATGCCATGCCAGACCGCACCGTTCATCCCCCAACCGTGCAACAGCACCAGATCGGCCCCCTGGCCAAACTGCTCTACCGATATGCTCATCTAGACTCAAGATCCCTGTTCATGCTCTTGGGGTCAGCATGTTAAAGCGACTGCTCGCTAAAGCAAGCCCGCTGCTCGGCAACCACGGCGACTGGCAAGGGAGTTGCCTCCTCTGTCATCAGCCTTGCGACAACGAGCCCCTGCTCTGCAGCTGGTGTCGGCAGGCGCTGCACCAGTCACAGCCGAGATGCCGCCTCTGCGCCGCACCGCTGACTGAATATATAGAAGAACGCATACCGGTCTGCGGCCGCTGCCAGCGCAGACCTCCCCCCTGGGAGCGGTTGCAGGTGATCGGCGACTACCAGGCTCCCTACCCCATGCTGATCCCCCGGCTCAAATATTCCGGCCAAATCCTGCTGGCGCCACTCCTGGCACGCCTCCTGGCCGATCATCTGGATGACAACGAGCCGCCGGAGGCGATCATTCCGGTTCCCCTGCACTGGTGGCGGCAGTGGCGGCGTGGGTTCAACCAGGCGGAGGAGATCGCGCAAGCCCTTGGCGAGTTCACCGACATTCCCTGCGACAACACTCTGTTGCAACGCATCAAGGCGACCCCGCAACAAACAACCTTGAGCGCCGGGCAGCGGCGGCGCAATCTGCGCGGGGCATTCCGGATCCGCTCCCACCAATACCGTCATGTCGCCCTGCTCGATGACGTCGTGACCACAGGCGCCACCGCTGGGCAGCTCAGCCGTTTGCTCCATGAGAGCGGCATCACAAAGGTAGAAGTGTGGGCAATCTGTCGAACCCTGCGGCACAGCAAGTAGCCATCGGCATGCTACCCAAGCATTAATAACCGCGTTATCATGAATACCCTAGTCGTACACTCAGGTTTATGAGGATAGTGATGATCAGCATTTCCGACGCCGCCCAGGCCCATTTCCGTAAACTGCTGGAAAAACAGCCTGATGGCACCAATATCCGGGTGTTTGTGGTCAATCCGGGAACCCAGAATGCCGAGTGTGGCGTATCGTATTGCCCGCCCGATGCCGTGGACCCGGAAGATCAACACCTGCCCTTCAGCGGCTTCGACTGCATGGTCGATCCCCTGAGCGCCCCCTTCCTGGTGGATGCCACCATCGACTTCGTGACCGATCAGATGGGCTCCCAGCTCACCCTGAAAGCACCGAACGCCAAGATGCGTAAAGTGGCCGACGACGCGCCGCTGATCGAGCGCATCGAGTACGTGTTGATGTCCGAAGTGAACCCCATGCTGGCCGGTCACGGTGGCAAGGTCACCCTGGTCGAGCTGACTGAAGACAAACTGGCCATCCTGCAGTTTGGTGGTGGTTGCAACGGTTGCTCCATGGTCGATTACACCCTTAAAGAGGGGATCGAGAAGCAGCTGCTGGAGAAGTTCCCGGGTGAGCTCAACGGCGTGAAAGACGCCACCGAGCACCAACGCGGCGACCACTCCTACTACTGATTTGCAGCCCTTGCAGCAAAGAAAAGGCCCCGCCATCCGGCGGGGCCTTTTGCATGGGCAATCGGCAGATTACTCGTCCTTCTTGTCTCGCGACAGCAGGGCGATGGCCGCCTCTTTCGGGTTCTTACCCTCGTAGAGCACCTTGAAGATCTGCTCGCAGATGGGCATCTCGACGCCGCAGCGGGCCGCCAGCAGATGCACCTCTTTGGTGTTGCGATACCCCTCCACCACCTGACCGATCTCGGTCATGGCGGTGTTCACATCCTTGCCAGCCCCGAGGGCCAGCCCGAAGCGACGGTTGCGCGACTGGTTGTCGGTACAGGTGAGCACCAGATCCCCGAGCCCCGCCATCCCCATAAAGGTTTTGGCATCGGCACCCAGCGCCGCACCCAGACGCTGCATCTCCACCAGACCCCGGGTGATGAGCGCGGTTCTGGCATTGGCGCCAAACCCGAGCCCGTCGGAGAGACCGGCACCGATGGCGATGACGTTCTTCACCGCCCCACCCAGCTGTAGACCGACGAAGTCCAGATTGGTATAGACCCGGAACGAACGGCCACAGTGCAGCAGGTGGGAGAGATCGTCGGCGAACTCGTCGTGGGTCGAAGCGACCGAGATGGCGGTCGGCAGACCGGCAGCCAGCTCCTTGGCGAAGGTGGGGCCGGAGATCACCGCCAGCGGTATCTCGTCACCCAGCACTTCACGAGCCACATCCTGCAGCAGACGGCCACTGTCCGGCTCCAGACCCTTGGTGGCCCAGGCGATACGGGTATCGGGGCGCAGGAAGGGTTTGATCCGGGTCAGCACATCGCCAAATACATGGCTTGGCACGACCAGCAGCAGCACGGGGGCAGCTTGTACCGCACGTTGCAAATCCGCAGTTAGCTGCAAATCAGTAGGAAAAGGGACATCAGGCAAAAATGCCTTGTTGCAGCGGTCTTGTTCCAGCTCGGCGACATGGGTGGGGTCGTGACCCCACAGCAGGGTCGGATGACCGTTGCGCGCCAGAGAAATGGCAAGGGCGGAGCCATAAGACCCCGCCCCCAAGACCGAGATAGCGATCTGGTCAGCCATTATCAGGCTTCCGCAGTCGCCTGCTGGGCCTGTGCTTGCGCCATGTGCTGGGCAAACAGGGCATCGAAGTTGACCGGTGCCAGGTTCAGCTGCGGGAAGGAACCCTTGCTCACCATGTTGGCCACGGCTTCGCGGGCATACGGGAACAGGATGTTCGGGCAGAAGGCAGCCAGGCAGTGAGCCAGTTGCGGCTCCGGCAGGTTACCGATGGTGAAGATACCGGCTTGCTGTACTTCGCACAGGAAGGCAGTTTCGGTTTCCAGTTTGCAAGTCACGGTCAGGGTCAGGACAACCTCGTAGACGTTCTCAGCCAGGATGTTGGTCTTGGTATCCATATCCAGCTTGACGTCCGGCTGCCACTCTTTCTGGAAGATGTGCGGGGTGTTCGGCGCTTCGAAAGAGACATCCTTGGTGTAAACACGCTGGATGTGGAATTCCGGTTGTACTTCCTGGTTGTTGATCTCGTCAGCCATTTCGTTTGATTCCTTGTTATGTGGATAAGTGGGCTCAGGCCCTGCTTAAATCAGCGTTTCTTGGTTACCGGCAGATTTTCTGCACGCCATTGGGCCATGCCACCGCCGAGCACATAAACCTGCTTGAAGCCAGCTTTGCTCAGCTGACGGCCCGCGCCGCCCGCAGTCATTCCCGACTCGCACACCACTATGATGGGGGCATCTTTATGCTTTTCAACCAGGCCCAGATTATTGCTCTGGATCTGGGTCAGCGGCAGGTGCTGGGCACCGGCCAGATGGCCCTTGGCGTACTCTTCCTGACTGCGAATATCCACCACGGTGGCATTCTCGCGGTTGATCAGCAGGGTCGCGGTGTGGTTGTTGACGGTTTTTACCGGGGACAAACGGGCACGCACAGTGGTGTAAACCAGGGTGCCAGCCAGACCCAACCAGGCTGCGGTCAGCAGCGGGTTACGGGCCGCAAAATCCAAATACTCTTGCATCTTCTACTATCCAGGGACCAAGACAAGGGCCCGAGTATACATGGGGGTATTGATAAGATCAGCCATCTTGGCGGCAAAGCGCGAGCAGGCTCCCATCCTCATTGGGCATCGATCATGGCAGGAAGGGCGTGGCTTGCGGGGCAGCAGGAGCGCCCCTTGGCTATCAGGTGACTATTTCGGCAGATGTAGTAATATTACGCTAGTTTCATTTCCCGCATTTTTTCCAATCCGAGAGGACATAGTCTTATGTCAACAGCTAAGAAACCTTTGGTTCTGGTCATCATGGACGGTTGGGGCTACAGCACCAAGCAAGAGCACAACGCCGTCGCTGCCGCCAAGACTCCCAACCTCGATCGTCTGGCCCGTGACTACACCAGCACCCTGATCTCAGGCTCCGGTCTGGACGTTGGTCTGCCGGATGGCCAGATGGGCAACTCCGAAGTTGGCCACGTCAACATCGGTGCCGGTCGCATCGTCTATCAGGAGCTGACCCGCATCTCCAAAGATATTCAGGACGGCCCCTTCTTCGAGAACGTCGAGCTGGCCAAGGCTGTTGACGCTGCCGTGAACAACGGCAAAGCCGTTCACATCATGGGTCTGATGTCTCCGGGTGGCGTACACAGCCACGAAGAGCACATCATGGGCATGATCGAGATGGCCGCCAAACGTGGCGCCGAGAAGATCTACTTCCACGCCTTCCTGGATGGTCGTGACGTACCGCCGCGCTCCGCCCAGTCCTCCATCGAGCTGTTCGACGCCCTCTTCGCCAAGCTGGGCAAGGGTCGTTTCGCCTCCATGATCGGTCGTTACTTCGCCATGGACCGTGACAACCGCTGGGATCGCGTGCAGCAAGCCTATGACCTGATGACCCAGGGCAAGGGCGAGTTCACCGCCGAGAGCGCCACCGAAGCGCTGGCTGCCGCCTATGCCCGCGACGAGAACGACGAGTTCGTCAAAGCCACCCGCATCGGTGAAGCTGCACCGATGGAAGATGGTGATGCGCTGATTTTCATGAACTTCCGTGCCGACCGCGCCCGTGAAATCACCCGCGCCTTCGTTGACACCGACTTCACCGGCTTCGATCGTGCAGTCGAGCCTAAGCTGAACTTCGTGATGCTGACCGAATACGCGGCCGACATCAAAACTGCCTGTGCCTACCCGCCGACCGCTCTGGTCAACACCTTGGGTGAGTGGCTGGCCAAGCAGGGCAAGACCCAGCTGCGCATCTCCGAAACCGAGAAGTATGCTCACGTCACCTTCTTCTTCAACGGTGGCGAGGAGTCCTGCTTCACCGGCGAAGATCGCGAGATCGTGGCCAGCCCGAAAGTGGCGACCTATGACCTGCAGCCTGAGATGAGCTCCGAAGAGCTGACCGACAAGCTGGTTGCGGCCATCAAGAGCGGCAAGTACGACGTCATCATCTGTAACTACCCGAATGGCGACATGGTTGGTCACACCGGTGTATTCGATGCTGCAGTCAAAGCGTGTGAAGCCGTTGACCACTGCATCGGTCGCGTCACCGACGCCTTGGCCGAAGTGGGTGGCGAGTGCCTGATCACTGCCGACCACGGCAACGCCGAGAAGATGCTGGACGAAGAGACTGGTCAGGCCCACACAGCCCACACCAATCTGCCGGTTCCGCTCATCTATTTCGGTCGCAAAGCCGAGGTGGTTGAAGGTGGCAAACTGTCCGATCTGGCCCCCACCATGCTGACCCTGATGGGTCTGCCGGTGCCGCCGGAAATGACTGGCAAGCCCCTGATGATTCTGAAATAATCCTTCCCCATGCGGGGATGCGAAGTTATTTCACAGAAAACCAGTCGCGTCGGCCTGTTGGCCGGCGCGCTGTTTTTTTGCCTGTCATTTGGCGCCAGCAAACCGGCTTTGGCCGCCAATCAGCAGCTGGGGACCATGCAGTCCCAGATCAAAGAGCAACAGAAGACCATCAAGCTCAGCAAGCAGGAGCTTGCCAAGCTCAATACCCAGCTCAAGGCTGACGAGCAGGCCATCTCGGCCGCCGCCGCCAAACTCAACCAGACCAGGCAGCAGTTGAAGCAGAACCAGCAGAAGCTGGCGACCCTGCAAAAGGACAAGCTGGCGCTGGAAGTTCAAGCCAAACATCAGAAGCAGTTGCTGGCCAAGCAGGCGGAAAGCGCCTTTCAGGCGGGCAACCACGACTACCTCAAACTGCTGCTCAATCAGCAGGATCCGGCCAAGCTGAGCCGCTCACTCGACTACTACGACTACCTCAACAAGGCCCGCATCGAGGCCATCGACGCCCTGCGAGCCACCCGTGACAAGCTGGCGAAAAACCAGCAGGCCACCAAAGAGACCGAAAGCAAGCTGCAAGCCCTGCTTGCCGAACAGCAGGAGCATCACCAGGCTCTGCTGGCCAGCCAGCAGAGCCGGGCCAAGGTGCGCAACCAGTTGCAGCAGTCGGTACAGGATGACGAGCAGAAGCTCTCCAAGCTGGTCAAGGCGGAGAAGGCGCTGAAAGCGCGGCTGGAGGAGCTGCGCCGCCAGCGGGAAGAGCAGGAACGGCGCGAACGGGCCGAACGGGAGCGGCTGGCCAAGCTGAAAGCGGAACAGGAGCGTCAGCGCAAGCTGGCCGAGCAGCGCCGCGCCGAGCAACAACGACTTGCCGCCCAGCAGAACAAAACCGTCAAACCGGCAGAACCGGTCGAAGAGATGTCCAGTACCAAACCGGAGCGAGGCTCTGGGATTGGGACCGCAGGTTACTACAGCGGGCTCAAGACCAATGGCAGCCTGCGCTGGCCGGTACAGGGGCCGATCCTCATCTCCTACGGTTCACCGCGCACCGCCCAGCTCAAGTGGAAAGGCACCCTGATCGGCGCCAGCGAAGGAACCCAGGTCAAGGCGGTCGCACCGGGACAAGTGGTTTACGCCGACTGGCTCGATGGCTTCGGTATGCTGCTGGTAATCGATCACGGCAAGGGCTATATGAGCCTCTACGGTCACAATCAGTCGCTGCTGCGTCAGGTGGGCCAGAATGTGGAACAGGGTGAACCTGTGGCACTGGTCGGTGACAGCGGCGGTCAGGACAGACCGGGCCTCTACTTCGAAATTCGCTATCAGGGCGAGGCGATCAACCCGACCAAATGGCTGGCCAAGGGTTGAGTTAACCCGGCCGACAAGCCATCACACGCTCACTAGCAAAAGTCTGCATCACGCAGGCTTTTGTCGTTTCAGGAGCGCCCCCCACTGTCGGCCCCATTTGATGAAAAATTACCTAATTTTTCGCTCGGCTCAGGGGAAGACAACCAGACCGATCTGCTCCAGCAAGGTCTGCTGCTGATCCTCGTTGATCTGCACCCCTTGCAGATCGACCCGCCGCAGATCCAGCCCCGGCAGATCGCACTGGCGCAGATCGCAGCCCTGCAGCTTGAAACTGGTCCAGTCAATCTGGCCAAACTCAGAGCCGCTAAGATCGGAACCCGCCAGCGAGGCACCAAACAGGTTGGCCCCCTGCCAACGGTTGCCGGTCAGCTCGCACTTCTCCAGCAGGCAACCCTCGAAGCTGGCGTAGCTGAAGTTGTTGCCGGTCAGATGGGCCTCGCAGAAGTAGCTTTTCGCGGTGATCTGGTTGGCGAAGCTGGCATGGCTGAAGTTGATACCGACCGCCTGACAGTCGCGCATCTCCAACCCCAGACACTGGCTGCGGCTGCAATCGGCCATGGTGAGATCGCAGCGCAGGAAGCTGGCCTCGCGCAGATCGCAACCCTGCAACAGGCAGCCCCGTTCACTCTCCCGATCGTAGAAGCTGCAGTCGATGAAGCGGCTATCGCTCAAATCCAGCCAGGAGAAGTTGCAGCCGATAAAGCGGCACTCCGAGAACTGCTCCCCCTCCACATCCTGTTGCTCGAACCGGACATCCACGAACTGCTTGCCTCTGATCATCGGAAAACTCCTGCAAAAACGGCTTCATATGCTGACTTTATCCGCCAAAAACGGTAATGTTACATGTAACATCCACGCTGGACACCCCTATGAGCCCCACCCGCAAGCGCCGCCCCACCCTGCAAGATATCGCCGACCAGACCGGCGTGACCAAGATGACTGTCAGCCGCTATCTGCGCGACCCGCAGACCGTAGCGGAGGGGACCCGCGAGCGGATCGCAGCTGTAGTGGAAGAGCTGGGTTATATCCCCAACCGGGCGCCGGATATTCTCTCCAACGCGACCAGCAAGGCGATCGGCATCCTGATCCCCTCCCTCTCCAACCAGGTCTTCTCGGCGGTGATCCATGGCATCGAGTCGGTGACCCGACCGGCCGGTTACCAGACCCTGCTGGCCCACTACGGCTACAGTCCGGAGCGGGAGGAGGAGCAAGTCGCGTCCCTGCTCTCCTATCACGTGGATGGGCTGATCCTCTCCGACAGCCAGCACACCGAACGCACCCGCAAGATGATCGCCACCGCCGGCATTCCGGTGGTGGAGACCATGGACCTGCCGCAAACCCCCATCGACATGGTGGTCGGCATGGATCATAGAGCCGCAGCCCGGGCCATGGTAACAGAGATGCTGCGCCGGGGCCGACGCAAGGTGGTCTATCTGGGGGCGCGGCTCGACGTGCGCACCCAGCTGCGGATGGAGGGTTACTATCAGGCGATGACCGACTTCGGCCTCACCGGCCAGCATCTGCTGACCGAACAATCCTCCAGCTTCACTCTGGGGGGCGAGCTGCTGGATCAGGCGCTGGTACGCTATCCCGACCTCGACGGCCTGTTCTGCACCAACGATGACCTGGCGGTGGGCGCCCTGCTGCAGTGTCAAGCCAAGTGGATCCCGGTGCCCCAGCAGATCGCCATCGCCGGTTGCAACGCCCTCGACATCGGCCACGCCATGACCCCCAAACTGGCCAGTATCGCCACCCCGCGGGAAGCGATCGGTCGGGAGGCGGCCACCATGCTGCTGGCGCGTCTCAACGGCCAATCCCAACCCGATACCCGCAAAGATATCGGCTTCTCCCTCTATGTCGGGGAGAGTCTGGGGTAATCCCTTCCCTCACCCACTTAAGTCACGCTGATAGCAAACAGGCCACCCGAGGGTGGCCTGTTTGGTTTTCTGCACAACTGAGGCTTAGCGTTTTACCAACTCAACCGCTTCGCGGGAGAGGCGGGTCACCTCTTCCCAGTTGCCGCTCTTGACCGCATCGGCCGGCAACATCCAGGAGCCGCCGACGGTGGCCACGCACTTGAGTGCCAGATAGTCGGCCACGTTTTTCGGGCCGATGCCGCCGGTCGGGCAGAACTTCACCTGGGGCAGCGGCGCGGCAATGGCGGAGAGCGCCTTGGTGCCGCCGTTCGCTTCGGCCGGGAAGAACTTCAGGTGGTCATAGCCCGCTTCCAGCGCCTGCATCACTTCAGACGGAGTCGCCACGCCCGGGATCAGCGGTGCAGTGCTCTTGGCCGCGTGGGCCAGCAGGGCCGGGGTCATCCCCGGGGAGATGACGAAGCGGGCACCGGCGGCGACGGCGGCATCAAACTGCTCGCAGTTGAGCACGGTACCGGCACCGACCATGGCATCCGGCATCGCCTTGGCGATGAGGGCGATGGCATCGAGCGCCACCGGGGTGCGCAGGGTAATTTCGAAGACGGAGATGCCGCCGTCCAGCAGCGCCTTGGCCATCGGCAAGGCCTGATCCAGCTCGTTGATCACCATCACGGGTACCAGCGGGGAGGCGGCAAACACCTCGGCCGGGGTCACTTTCCAGTTCTGCATAGCTCTTCCTTAGTCAAAGATGGTAGCGCCACACTCGGCGCTCGATACCGCGCGACGCATCACGCTGAACAGTTCACGGCCCCACCCCTCTTGTTCCAGAGTGAGGTCAATCTCGGCCTGGGTACGGCCACTCAAATCGGTCAGGCAATCGAGGCTGCCGTTTACCGCGTCAACCCGCAGCAGGTCGCCGTCAGCAAGCAGGCCGATGGCCCCGCCGTGCAGCGCTTCCGGGGTGACGTGGATGGCGGCCGGGATCTTGCCGGAGGCACCGGAGAGGCGGCCATCGGTGACCAGCGCCACCTTGTAACCCGCCTTCTGCAGGTTGCCGAGCACCGGCATCAGCTTGTGCAGCTCCGGCATGCCGTTGGCGGCCGGGCCATTGTGGCGCACCACGATCACGGCGTCCTGATTGAGATCGCCCGCCTTGTAGGCCGCTTCCACCGCATGCTGGGAGGAGAAGACCCGCGCCGGCGCTTCAATCACCCGATACTCGGGAGCCACAGCTGAGACCTTGACCACGGCACGACCCAGATTGCCCGCCAGCAGCTTGGTGCCGCCAGTGGCCTGGAACACGCTGCCGGAAGGTGAAAGCACGCTCGCATCGCCGCTCTCGCCCACCGGCTGCCATACCAGCTGGCCATCGACCAGTGCCGGGCGGCTGAGGTAATCCTGCATCTCGCCAAAGACCGGAGTGGCGTCCATGTGGATCAGCCCCTCTTGCGCCAGACGGCGCATCAGGCCGGGCACGCCGCCTGCCTGTTCGAAGGCGTTGACGTCGGCCGGGCCGTTCGGGTACATGCGAACCAGCAGCGGCACCACGTCGGAGAGATCGCTGATGTCATCCCAGGTCAGTACCAGACCGGCCGCGCGGGCCAGCGCCACCATGTGGATGCTGTGGTTGGTGCTGCCGCCAGAGGCGAGCAGGGCCACCAGACCGTTGACCAGCGAGCGCTCGTCCAGCACCTCGCTCAGCGGGCGATAGGCCGGGGAACCCGGGATCATTGCGCTAATACGGCGGGCCGCTTCGACGGTCAGGGCGCGACGCAGCTCGCTATGCGGGTGCACAAAAGCGGAGCCCGGCAGCATCAGGCCCATGGCCTCGAACACCAGCTGGTTGGTGTTGGCGGTGCCGTAGAAGGTACAGGTGCCTGCCGCGTGGTAGGCGCCGCACTCCATCTCCAGCAGGGCATCACGGCCCACTTCACCGGCGGCGTACTTCTGACGCACCTTCACTTTCTCGTCATTGCTGATGCCGCTCGCCATCGGGCCAGCAGGAACAAATGCCGTCGGCAGGTGAGCGTGGGAGAGGGCCCCCATGATCTGACCCGGAGCTATCTTGTCGCAGATGCCGAGCAGCAAGGTAGCATCGAAAGTGTTGTGAGAGAGCGACAGCGCGGTCGCCTGGGCGATCAGGTCGCGGGAGAAGAGGGACATGTCCATCCCCGGCTGACCCTGGGTCACGCCGTCGCACATGGCGGGCACGCCGCCGGCGACCTGGGCACTGTGGCCCAGCTCGGCCAGTACCGCCTTGATCTGATCCGGATAGCCCTGATAGGGCTGATGGGCGCTCAGCATATCGTTGTAGGCGGTGACGATGCCGACGTTGGCGCGGGTCATATCGAGAATGCGACCCTTCTCGTCACTGCTGCAGGCGGCCACGGCGTGGGCCAGGTTGCCGCAGGCCAGGGCGGCGCGGGTCTTGCCCTGCTCTGCCTGACGCTGGATGCGGGCCAGAAATGCCTGACGACGGGCGACACTGCGCTCGCGGATGCGGGCGGTGACGTCGGAAATTACCTGATGAATCATTGGGCTTGCTCCAATGCTGTGACGGCGCGGTCAACCACCTGTTCGAAGGTGCCGTCGATATCGATGTGGAATACACCGGCTTCGCCATCCGGGCGCTCCAGAGTATCGAACTGACTTTGTACCATGCTTTCACGCATGAAATGGCCCTTGCGGGCACGCATCCGCTCGAGGATCAGCGGCTGGCTGCCATCGAGAAAGATGAAGCTGACCGACTCGTTGCCTTCGCGGATCTGGTCGCGGTACTTCTTTTTGAGGGCGGAACAGACAATGATGCCGGTCTCGTTCTTCTGCTCGAGACTGTAGGCGGCGTCGCGGATCCGCTCCAGCCAGGGAGCACGATCCTCATCGTTGAGGGGGTTGCCGCCAGCCATCTTCTGGATGTTGGCCTTGGGGTGCAGGTCATCACCATCGATGAACTTGGCGCCCAGCGCTTCGGCCACTTTCAGACCCACGCTGGATTTGCCGCTACCACACACACCCATCACGATAATGCACTTACCCGCCATAATTTGACCTCTGTCCCACTTTTCAAAAAACCAGCTGTTGATGGGTTCTAATCTAACACGTTACCGGTAACATGTTACCGGTAACGATTGAAAATGTGAAGTCTGCCACAGACTGAGCAAACCCATAGTCACCTGGGCATATGATGTTGAGCCCTTGCCATAAATCTAAATAAATCATAAAGATATGGTTTGCCGACGGATCGGCAAGGTGTCACGACTGAACTTGGAAAAAGGAACGCATAACAATGTCTGACCTCTCCCTGATCATGACAGCCGCCGGCTCGATTGTGCTGCTGCTCTTCCTGGTGATGAAGGCCCGGCTCCACGCCGTGGTAGCCCTGATCCTGGTCTCCATGGTGGCGGGCCTTGCCGCTGGCATGAACCCGGCCGACATCGCCAACACCATCCAGAAAGGGATGGGTGGCACCCTCGGTTTCGTCGCGGTAGTGGTGGCGCTGGGCGCCATGTTCGGCAAGGTGATGGAAGTGACCGGTGCCCTCGACCGGGTGGCTCACACCCTGCTCGGCAAGTTCGGCGTAAAGCGCGCCAACTGGGCCATGGCACTGACCGGCTTTGTCTGCGCCCTGCCGCTGTTCTTTGACGTGGCCGTGGTGCTGCTGATCGGCGTCGCCTTCGCCATCGTCCGTCGTGGCGGCGGCAGCGTGGTGAAGATCGGTATCGCCCTGCTGGCGGGTATCGCCACCTGTCAGGCGTTCCTTATTCCGGCGCCGGGCCCGATCCTGGTGGCATCCCAGCTGGGTGCCGACTTCGGCTACATGATCCTGTTCGGCCTGATCGCCGCCGTACCGGCGCTGATCCTGGCGGGCCCGCTGTTCGGTGACTTCATCAGCAAGATCGTCGATGTGCCGCTGCCTGCCGATGCCCAGAACAGCGTCCACGATGACAGCAAATCCCTGCCCTCCTTCGGGCTGGCCATGGGTCTCATCGGTTTGCCACTGCTGCTGATCGGCCTCAAGACCATCGTCGGTCGTTTCGTCGAGGCGGGCTCCACCCTGCACAACTGGCTGGAGTTCATCGGTCACCCCTTCACTGCCATCATGGTCGCCTGTCTGGCCGCCTTCTACCTGCTGGGTATTCGCCGCGGCATGTCCCGTGACGAGGTGATGAGCGTCTGCAACAGCGCCATCCAGCCCGCCGGTGTCATCATCCTGGTGACCGGTGCCGGTGGCGTGTTCAAGCAGGTGCTGGTTGATTCCGGTGTGGGCGCAGCTCTGGGCAACATGCTGGCCGACTCCGGTCTGCCTATCGTCGCACTGGCCTTCATTCTGGCCGCTGCGGTACGGGTGATTCAGGGTTCTGCCACCGTCGCCATGCTGACCGCCTGTGGTCTGGTGCTGCCGATGCTGGAACCCCTCGGCCTCAACGGTGCCCAGCTGGCGGCCGTCACCATCGCCATCGGCGGCGGTGCCATAGTGCTCTCCCACGTCAACGACTCCGGTTTCTGGCTGGCCAACCGCTACCTCGGCCTGACCGAGAAGCAGACCCTGCAGACCTGGACCGTGATGGAGACCATCATCGGCACCACCGGCGGCGTGATGGCGATGATCATCTACAGCTTCCTCTGACAAGGGCGAAATGCTGACAAAAAGGCCTCACTCGTGAGGCCTTTTTCATCTTTCTGATGATTCTTTCTTTGGCTGAGAGGGCGAGATTGCTAGAATCGCCTATTCATCGCTCCGAGTGGAACGCTTAACCCCGTGATTTCAGGTTTATCTATGCATTCATCGGCCCATTATCGACAACTGCTGGCGCGCCTGCCCCAGATCGCCGTCGCAGCGGATCAGTTTGAAGTGCTCTACAGCGCCCAGGATTTCAAACGCCGCATTCTTGCGCTTATCGCCAGTGCCACCCGGCGCATCTATCTGGTCGCGCTCTATCTGCAGGATGACGAAGCAGGCCGGGAGATCCTCTCCGCCCTCTACGCCGCCAAGCAGCGCAATCCGGCCCTCGACATCAAGCTGTTCGTCGACTTCCACCGTGCCCAGCGCGGCCTGATCGGCAAAGGCAAGCAGGGCGGCAACCACCTGATGTATCAGGCCATGGCTGCCGAACACGAGCACCAGCTCGAAATCTACGGCGTGCCGGTCAAGGGGCGCGAGCTGCTCGGCGTGCTCCACCTCAAGGGTTTCATCTTTGATGATGTGGTGCTCTACTCCGGCGCCAGCCTCAACGACATCTACCTGCATCAGCAGGATCGCTACCGCTTCGATCGCTATCACCAGATCACCAGCCCGGAGCTGGCCCGCAGCATGGTCAACTATGTGGATGACCTGTTCGTGAAGAGCGACGCGGTACAGCGGCTGGATCACAGCGATATCCCCAGCGCCAAACAGTTGAAGGGGCCGATCCGCCGCTTTAAGCAGAACCTGCGCCAGAGCCAGTACCGCTTCAGCACCATGCCGGTCAACACCCAGGAGGTGGCCGTCACCCCCATGGTGGGTCTGGGCAAGCGCAACAATCAGCTCAACCTGATGATCCGCAATCTGGTGCGCGCCACCGAGCGGGAGATCTTCATCTGCACCCCTTACTTCAACCCGCCCAAGGAGTTGAGCAAGGATATCGAGGATCTGCTGCAGCGCGGTTGCAAAGTGACCATCGTAGTGGGCGACAAGACCGCCAACGACTTCTTCATTCCGCCGGAAGAGAAGTTCTCCACCATCGGTGGCCTGCCCTATCTCTACGAAACCAACCTGCGCAAGTTTGCCGAGCGCAACCAGCGCCACATCGACGACGGTCGCCTCAACCTGATGCTCTGGTGTTGCGAGCGCAACTCCTACCATCTCAAGGGGATCTTCGTGGATGACGAGTGGGCCCTGCTCACCGGCAACAACCTCAACCCCCGCGCCTGGGCGCTGGATCTGGAGAATGGCCTGCTGGTGCACGATCGTCGCCACCTGCTGCGTCCCCAGTTCAACGCGGAGCGGGAGAACATCCTGACCAACACCAAGCGGATCAGCCACTTCGATCAGGTGGAGCAGATTCAGGACTACCCGGAACAGGTGCGCAAGCTGCTGGGACGGATCCACCGGGTCAAGGCCCACCTGCTGCTCAAACGCATCATCTGACCTTGGGCGCCATACGCCCGCACCTTGCCTGTTGGCAGCCGCACAAAGGCCTCCCGTTTTCGGCAGGCCTTTGTTATATCCGCCGTTTCCCCCGCCTTGACGGCCCAGCCAGCAGCAACTCGGCTTGCATCGGCCCCACAACAACCCCTATCATCTGGACATATTTACAGTGTTTTCGGGCATCTAATTGATGAAATTGGATAAAATTCCTCTCGATAGCCTCAAGGGTGTCGGCAGCAAGATGCTGGAGAAGCTCGAGCGGCTGGGGCTGGCCACGGTACAGGACCTGCTGTTCCACCTCCCCCTGCGCTACGAGGACCGCACCCAGGTGTGGCCCATCGGCGATCTGCCGCCCGGCCTTCACGGCGCAGTCGAGGGCGAAATCCAGGACACTCAGCTGGTGATGGGGCGCCGCCGCATGATGGTCTGTCGCATCAGCGATGGTACCGGCACCCTCACCCTGCGCTTCTTCAACTTCACCGCCGCCCAGAAAAACAGTCTGGCGACGGGCCGTCTGATCCGCTGCTTTGGCGAGGTGCGCCCCGGCAAATACGGGCTGGAGATGGCCCACCCCGAGTACAAGCTGCTCGGTGAGGAGCAAGCTGGTCAGACCGAAGAGGCGCTCACCCCCGTCTACCCGACTACCGAAGGGCTGCGCCAGCTCACCCTGCGCAATCTCACCGATCAGGCGCTGGCCCAGCTCGACCTCTACGGCGTGGAGGAGCTGCTGCCCGCCGGACTCTATCCCCATCAGATTGAACTGGCCGCCGCCCTGAAGCTGCTGCATCGCCCGCCTCCCTCGGTGGCGCTGCCGCTGCTGGAAAGCGGCCAACATCCGGCCCAGCAGCGACTGGTACTGGAGGAGCTGCTGGCGCACAACCTCTCGGTACTCAAGGTGCGTGCTCAGGCACAAACCCAGCTGGCTCGCGCTCTCAAACCGGCGCCCGAGCTGGTTGAACAACTGCTCGGCGCTCTGCCGTTCAAACCCACCGGCGCCCAGAGCAGGGTAGTAGCGGAGATAAGCAAGGATCTGCAACAGAGCCACCCCATGATGCGGCTGGTGCAGGGGGATGTGGGCTCCGGCAAGACCCTGGTCGCGGCGCTGGCTGCCCTGCAGGCTATCGGCAACGGCTGTCAGGTGGGCTTGATGGCGCCGACCGAGCTGCTGGCCGAACAACACACCATCAACTTCGCCAAGTGGCTGGAGCCGCTCGGCATCGGAGTCGGCTGGCTGGCGGGCAAACAGAAAGGCAAGGCGCGGGAAGAGTCGCTGGCCGCCATCGCCGATGGTAGCGTCAAAATGGTGGTGGGCACCCACGCCATCTTTCAGGAGCAGGTGGTGTTCCAGCGTCTGGCGCTGGTCATCATCGATGAACAGCACAGATTCGGGGTGCATCAGCGCCTCGCCCTGCGCGAGAAAGGGGAGCGAGAAGGGGTGCATCCCCATCAGCTCATCATGACCGCTACCCCGATCCCCCGCACCCTGGCGATGACCGCCTATGCCGACCTCGACACCTCGGTCATCGACGAGCTGCCGCCGGGCCGAACCCCCATCACCACGGTCGCGCTGCCCAACAGCCGTCGCGGCGATGTGATCGAGCGGGTCAAGCTCGCCTGCACCGAGGGCAAGCAGGCTTACTGGGTCTGCACCCTGATCGAGGAGTCGGAGGTGCTGGAGTGTCAGGCCGCCGAGGATACCGCCGCCGAGCTGCAGAACCTGTTGCCCGGTCTGCATATCGGGCTGGTGCACGGCCGGATGCGGCCGGTGGAGAAACAGCGGGTGATGGAGGAGTTCAAGGCAGGCATACTGCAACTGCTGGTCGCCACCACCGTCATCGAGGTGGGGGTGGATGTGCCCAACGCCAGCCTGATGATCATCGAGAACCCGGAACGGCTCGGGCTGGCGCAGCTGCACCAGCTGCGCGGCCGGGTTGGCCGGGGGGCGGTGGCCTCTCACTGCGTGCTGCTCTATCATGCCCCCTTGTCCAAGACGGCCCAGAGCCGGCTCGGGGTGCTGCGGGAGACCAACGACGGCTTCCTCATCGCCCAGCGCGATCTGGAACTGCGCGGCCCGGGGGAACTGCTCGGCACCCGCCAGACAGGTCTGGCCGATCTCAAGATCGCTGATCTGGTGCGGGATCAGCCGCTTATTCCGCAGGTGCAAAAAATGGCGCGCTTCCTCATGGATAGGCACCCAAGCCATGTCGAACCCTTGATACGGCGCTGGCTCGGTCTGCGAGACCACTACTCAAACGCCTGACAACCAATCCCAAAACAGGAGGAAAGCACCCATGAATTCCTGGCTACGCGGCCTGCTCTACACCTTCGCCTTCCTGCTGCTATTTGTCTGGGTTGCCCTCGGCCTGTTCGACGCCGAGCGCGCCAAAGGCCCCATCACCAGCTGGATCAGCCAGCAGACCGGCGTGCCGGTCACCATAGGGCGACTGGTATTCAACCCACTTCACCCCTACACCCTGCTGGCAGAGCAGGTACGCTACGGCGATGCGGTCTCCCTCGACAAGATCTATCTGGAGATCGAGAGCATCGACTGGCTGAGCCGCGACGTGCGCATCGCCCATCTCGATCTCATTCGTCCCGCCATCAAGCTGCCGCTGCCCAACCAGCTGCCAAGCCTGCCGGTGCACTCCCTCACCATCAGTGACAGCACCATAGACCGGCTCAGTCTGGAGAGCCCCGAGCTGACCCTGCGCGGCCTCAATGCCACCCTGAGCGACTGGGAGCTGATCGATCCGAAACGGCAGCCACAGGCCAACCTGAGCCTCAATATCGGCCAGCTGGAGACCCCGCAATTCACCTTCGCCCGCCTCAACCTGCAAGGACGGCTGGAGGGTGAAGTGCTGCGTACCGACAAGCTGGTGACCAACCTGTTCGACGGTCTGCTGGAGACCGGCATGGTGCTGGACTGGCCCGCCCGCACCCTGCAACTGCACGACCTCAAGGCGCGCGGCCTGCGGGTCGAGCTGGGGGACCTGACACAACAAGGCTTCCCGCAGCGCTTCCCGTTGCAAAGCGTGTCGCTGGATCGCGGTCAGTTGGACGACGTCAGCCTCAACGACATCAATCAAGAGCTCTCCTTCAACAACTTCAGCGGCCAGCTCACCGCCTTCAACTGGCAGGCGGGCAACCAGCCCACCGGCTATCTGAGCGGCACCCTGGGGGACATGGGGCGCGGCCTGTTCCAGCTGGAGGAGATCAAGGGCAAGCTCGCCTTCTCGCCCCAGCAGATCGACGGCGAACTGCAGGGCAAGGCCTATGAAGGGGAGTTCAATGTCGAGCTCTCCCTCGATAGCCAGCAGCAGAAGCTGACCCTGAAAGACGTGGCGCTCAGCGGCATGGATATCAGCCTGCCGCAGGGTTGGTGGCAGGATTGGCAGAGCTGGCGCCCGCAGCAGGTGGATATCCGCAAGCTGGCGTTCGACAAGCTCAAGGTGCTCTCCTTCGACGATACCCTGCCCCTGTCGCTGACCGGCTGGCAGCTCTATCTGAGCGATCTCGCCCTGCGCGATAACCAACCCGGCCCGCTGCTCGGCCGCGCCCGTATCGAGAGCAAATGGTTCGAGCTGGTGTGGGATGGCCTCAGCGCCCGTAACGGCGAGCTGGATGGGGAGCTGACCCCCAGCTCCTGGCAACTGGGCAAACTCACCAGCTCGCTGCCGGATGAGGGCACCTTCAGCCTGAGTGGCCAGTGGGGCCGCGAGCCGGGCCAGAGCAGCCGCCTGCAACTGCAGGCGACCAAGCTGGACCTGGTGCAGTGGGGCAAGATATTCCACTCCCCGGTCTCCTTTGCCGGCAAGGCGGACGTGAGCGCCGATCTGCAAGCCGAACATGGCAAAACGGCGGGCGAGTGGCGCCAGAGCCTGCAGGGGAGCTTTGCCCTCGATGCCGACGAGCCGTTCTGGGACAAGGTAAAGATAGATCCGCTGCTGGATGAGTGGTTCAAGGGCGCGACCCCGCCCACCCTGACGCCGGAACAGCTGTGGCAGGCGATGCAGGAGGGTGACACCCCCTTCTACCGCATCAAGCTGCAGGGCAAGATCGACAAGGGGCAACTACAAGTCGAGCAGGCTGGCGCCTCCACCATCACCCATCTGCTGGCGCTGCAAGGGGGGATCGATCTGGTCAACGAGCAGTGGCAGCTGGATCTGGGGATCCTCAACGGCAACCGCTGCGCCGAGCTGCTCGGCCAGTGGCGCGGGCCGTTGACGGAACCCACGCTGGCCTGGAGCTTCCCTCAGAAGCAGGACGCCTGCGGCTGGGAAGTGGGAGTACGCTATCCTCCGCAAGGCAACAGTGCCCCGCTCTGGCGACCGGCTCCCGCGCCGAAAGCCCAAAACCAGGCCCAAGTGCAGACCCAAGCCGGGTAGACAAGCGACAGCCAGCAAGGGTAAAAACAGACAAGGCCTCATGATGAGGCCTTGTTGTTTGATGGGGAAACGACGCGGTTACTGGCCCGGACGGCGGGGCGGCTGCACCACGTAGTGGCCGCAGAACTCAGCCGCCAGCTTGCTGCCGCTGAACAGCTGGATCTTGAGGCTGAAGGTGGCAGGCTCCCCCCGTTTGAGCGGCTGCAGCACGGCGGGCATCCCCTCGCGGGCCACCCGCGCCTCGGGCTCCTCATCGACCGGGCCATGATATTTGATGGAGCTCTCGGCCAGCACCGGCTCGCCCACCAGCCCCTCCTCTTTAAGCTGCAGCCAGATCAGCCCCCAGCCCGCCAGCACGCACTGGCTGTAGACACTGCCGGCAAACATGCTGCCATGCACGTTGAAGTTGGCCGCCAGATTGGCCTTGAGGTGGAAAGTCTGGCCATCGTAGTGGCTGATGTGCATCCCCATCTTCTCGCTGATGGGCACCCCGCGCGACCAGCGGGTGGTGAGATCCTGACACCACTCCGGCCGATACTGGATGGTCTGCAACGGGCTCAGGGATTTGATCATCTGGCGATGGGGAATCCGGCCAAAGGAGACGGGGCCGCCCCCCACTTCGAGAAAGCCGCACTTGCGATAGAACTCCACTGCCTCCTGACGGGCGTTCATCACCAGCCGTTTCACCTTCTCGCTGCGAGCCAGCTCCTCGAGATCCTCCACCATTTTGGCGCCCAGCCCCTGGCCGCGATATTCGGGACGCAGCGCCATAAAGCGGATCTGCGCCTCGTCACCGCCGATAAAGAGGCGGCCCACAGCGATGGGAGTACCATCGGGAGCCAGCATCAGCCGGTGAATGGCGACCGTATCGTATTCGTCCCGCTCGGAACCGACCGGCAGATTGAAGGGTTTACGCAGAAGTTCCCAGCGCAACTGGTAGTAGGCATCCAGCTCGGCGACTGTCTGAGGGGTGACTACCCGGTACATAGTTTCATCCTTGAGTTACACTGGTCGGAAACCATCTTGCCGTGCAAATTCATGGACTTCAATCTGCAAGCGTACCAAGCCGATCACTTGTTGCACCTCAGCGTCAAACCCCAGCGCCGCCTCACGGTACAGGAAAATGACCAGCACCGCTGGCTGGAGATAGATGGCGTGGTGCAATCCGCCATGTCGCTCGCCGACCCCGCGACCCTCTGTCTGCCCCATCAGCGGGTCATCGCCTGCCTGCTACCGGAGCGGGCTGAGCAAATCCTCGAACTGGGGCTGGGTGGCGGCGATCTCACCCGCCATCTGAGTCAGCGCTGGCCCGATGCTCGCCACGAGTGCGTTGACCTCGACGAAGAGGTGCTGACCGTTTATCAGCAGTTTTTCCAGCATCAGGCGCACGATGGGCAAGCCGTTCCGACACTCCATCAGGCCGATGCCCTCGCCTTTCTCGAGCAGAGCGAGCAGCAGTACGACCTCATCCTGCTCGATCTCTTCAGTCAGGATGGCAACCCGCTGCTGCTGTTTCAGGAGCGGCTCTACCGGGCGCTGGCTCCCCGCCTCTGCGGCACCCTGGTGATCAACCTGCTGCCGCGAACAGAACTGGAGCTAACCCACGCCCTGACACTGATAGAACAGTGGATTGGCCCCGCTACCCCCTATCCGGTTGCGGGGCTTATCAACGTGATCGTCCACGTCACACCGCGGGACGAGACATCCTCAGACCTGTAGCCAGAAGGTAACCGGGCCGTCGTTGACCAGCGCCACCTTCATGTCGGCGGCAAAACGCCCGGTTGCGGTCGGGATGCCGCTGGCAGCAGCCTTCGCCACGAAGTAGTCATAGAGGTGTTCGGCCTCGCTCGGGTGGGCACCGCAGGAGAAGCTGGGGCGCATCCCGCTCTTGGTATCGGCCGCCAGGGTAAACTGGGAGACCACCAGCAGGCTGCCGCCGACCTGACCGACATTGAGGTTCATCTTGCCATTCTCGTCACTGAAGACCCGATAGCCGCTCACCTTGTGCAGCAGTTTGTCGGCCTTGGCCTCGTCATCCCCCTGCTCTACTCCGAGCAGTACCAGCAATCCCTGACCGATGGCGCCGGTCACCTCCCCCTCAACAGTCACGCTGGCCTCGCTGACCCGCTGAATCAGTGCAATCACATCCCTCTCCTCTCAAAACAGAACGACCGCCCCGGCTCGATTGCAGGGGCGGTCGTCGATGCTACCAATAAACCGGTGGCCAAGGCGATGGCTTAGCCAAGCTCCTCGCTCGCCGGCTTCTCGTACTCACCGAGGCAGGCTGTGGTCTCCGCACCGAGCAGCACCACCAGCCAACTTAAATAGACCCAGACAAACAGAATCGGGATGGTGGCCAGCGCACCGTAGATGGCCTGATAGGAGGGGAAGTTGGTGATATAGATGGCAAAGCCGCGCTTGGCCAGCTCGAACAGGGTCGCCGCTACCAGCGCACCGATAAAGGCGTGGATCAGCCGCACCTTGCAGTTCGGCACCACGGTATAGACCAGCAGGAAGGTGAGCACCGAGAAGAGGAACGGCAAACCGCGCAACAGCAGATAACCGATGCCGAACAGGCTCTCGGCGCCAAATAGCCGCAGCGAGAAGATATAGGAGGAGATGGCGATACTGGCCCCGATAAGCACAGGCCCCAGGGTCAGGATCATCCAGTACATGGCAAAGGCCTGCGCCAGCGGGCGGCCCTGGGTCGAGCGCCAGATGTAGTTGAGGTTCTTGTCGATGGCGGAGATCAGCATCAACGCCACCACCACCAGCGCCCCAATCCCCACAGCAGTGGTGTTGGTGGCATTGGCGACGAAGCCGTCGATGTACTCCTTGAGCATATCGCCCGCGGTCGGCACGAAGTTGTGGTAGACGAACTGCTCCATCGCCTGCTTGAGGCTCTGGAACACCGGAAAGGCGGACATCATGCCAAAGACCACGGCGATCATCGGCACCAGTGAAAGCAGGGTGACATAGGCCAGATAACCGGCGGTGACCGTCAATCTGTCCTGCTGGAAACGGCCCCAGACAAACTGGGCAAAGTGGCGACCATCATGGCGCAAGAAGGAGAGGGCGTGGGCCAAACGGCCGCTGACAGGCTGCTGCATCTTGATTCTCGTTAGCGTCATAGTGGCAATATTGTGTCAGAGGAGAGCGCTGTTTGACCACCTTTGAACCCGATTTGCCCCCATCTCCCCCAACCTGTCACCCGGGTTACGCCTCCGACTGTCGCCAGAAGCAGAGATAAAAACGGCCCCGCTATGGGGCCGTTTGCAACGCCGGATTACAGCATGTAGTCCGCAGGCAGCTCGATGCGGGCGACGCCAGAGGCCACCGCCGCCAGCGCCACGGCGCGGGCTACGCGCGGCAGCAGACGGGCATCCATCGGCTTGGGAATGACGTAATCCTTGCCGAAGGCGAGCTCGCTCACCCCGGCGGCGGTCAGCACCTCGGCCGGCACCGGCTCCTTGGCCAGCGCGCGGATCGCCTCGACCGCGGCAATCTTCATGGCATCGTTGATGCGGCTGGCGCGGGCATCGAGGGCACCGCGGAAGATGAAGGGGAAACAGAGCACGTTGTTGATCTGGTTCGGGTAGTCGGAGCGGCCGGTACCCATGATGAGGTCGCGGCGCACCCCGTGGGCCAGCGCAGGCTTGATCTCCGGGTCCGGGTTGGAGCAGGCAAAGATCACCGGGTTGGGCGCCATCAGGGCGACCGCCTCGGCGGGCAAAACGTCGGGGCCTGAAACACCGACAAACACATCCGCTCCTTCGATGACATCCATCAGGGTGCGCAGCGGGGTCTCGTTGGCGAAACGCTGCTTGTACTTGTTGAGATCGCTGCGGCCGGTGTGGATAACACCCTGACGATCCAGCATGAATATGTTGTGCGCTCTGGCCCCGCACTTGATCAGCAGATCCATGCAGGCGGTGGCGGCAGCCCCCGCCCCCATGCAGACGATGCGGCTGTCACTGATCTGCTTGCCCTGCACTTCCAATGCGTTGAGCAGACCGGCGGCGGTGACGATGGCGGTACCATGCTGATCATCGTGGAACACCGGTATGTCGCAGCGCGCGATCAGCGCCTCTTCAATCTCGAAACACTCCGGCGCCTTGATATCTTCCAGATTGATGCCACCGAAGGTATCGGCGATGGCCGCCACCGTGTCGATAAACTGCTGGCTGGTCTCGTGCTTCACCTCGATGTCGATGGCGTCGATGCCGGCGAAGCGCTTGAACAGCAGGGCCTTGCCCTCCATCACCGGCTTGGAGGCCAGCGGCCCCAGATTGCCCAGACCCAGAATGGCGGTGCCGTTGGAGATGACGGCCACCAGATTGCCCTTGCCGGTATAGCGATAGGCATCGGCCGGGTTGGCAGCGATCTCGCGCACCGGCTCGGCAACACCCGGGCTGTAGGCCAGCGCCAGATCACGGGCGGTTTCGGCAGGCTTGGTCAGGGCGATGGCAATTTTGCCCGGTACGGGCTGGGCGTGGTAATCGAGTGCTTCTTGACGCAGATCGGACATGGGGGACCCCGATGTGGTTGGTGCAAATGAGGTGCCGGCAGGGGGCACGCAGAAGGGCGGGGATCATAAAAGAAAGCTGTGGGCATGCCCAGCAGATCATGCTGCCATCAGCCAGATCAGACCAGTTATTTCAGCAACTTACCCCACCAATAACTACCACTTTAGTTATAGATCCTGCTATGTGGGGTACAAATGGAGCAAAAAGGGCGGCAAGTTGGCCTTGCCGCCCTTTCTGTCAGTGCTGTAGACCTGACTCAGTTGCCCAGATAGACCGGCAACAGATTTGCCATCGACAGGAAGTGGAACAGCGCGGTCGCCAATCCGAACAGGATCAGCAACCAGGCCATCAGCTTGCCACCAGGGGTAACGAAGTGGGGTGTCACTTCGCCCCGCTCGGCCCGCGCCCGGGTGCGCAGCACCAGCAGTGCCGGAATGATGCAGGTCCAGATGGTGGC
Organism: Aeromonas sp. 600948; assembly: GCF_049174875.1. Classification (NCBI taxonomy): domain Bacteria; kingdom Pseudomonadati; phylum Pseudomonadota; class Gammaproteobacteria; order Aeromonadales; family Aeromonadaceae; genus Aeromonas; species Aeromonas sp. 600948. The sequence goes on along the minus strand of NZ_JAAKTY010000020.1, from coordinate 44,024 downwards.
GGCGGCACCGGCATAACCGATGGCCAGCAGGAAGCCAAACGGGAAGAGCAGGGAGAGCAGCAGCGGCGGCAGGAAGGTGACCGCCCAGGTCTTGCAGCGACCGGCGCGGCTGTTGTCGAACTTGAACAGATCAGCCAGATAGTCGAACACCCCGAGCCCCACCCCGATAAAGGAGGAGAGAATGGCCGCCATGGAGAAGCCGTTGATGGCGCTGGCCACCTTCTCCGATTCGATCACCCCTGAAAGCGCGGAGAGCAGCACACTCACGTCACCCCCCTTGGCAATCACCGGAGCAAAATCCTGACGGGGCAGGTTGCCGAAGATCCCCAACAGCCAGAGCACGTAGAGCGCCAGCGCGATCAGGGTTCCCCCCAGAATGGCCCATCTGGCCTGCTGCTCGTTCTGGTAGTAGGCACGCAGGGAGGCCACCGAGTGGTGATAGCCGAACGAGGTGAGTGCCACCGGCAACATCGCCATGGCATAGGGGGCGTAGCGGCTCTCGCTGCCCGTCAGATCGAGCAGGGTCGGCAGCTTGATACTGCCGAGCAGCCCGGCCACGCCGAGGGCGAAACTTAGGATCATGAAGGCGATCAGCACCACAGAGATGCGGTCAACGGCGCGAGTCGAGTGCCACACCACCGCAGAGAAGAGCGCCACGAACAGCACAGATGCAAGCTTGCTGTCGATCCCCAGTATCCCCTGCAAGATGGCACCGGAGGAGGTGATATAGGCGTAGAGCAGAATGCCGCCAACAAAGTAGACCGAGAGGTTGTTGAGGAGATTGAGCTTCTCCCCCAGCAGCTCGCGAGTCACGGTATTGAAGGAGACCCGCATGTCGTGGTGCTGGAAGGATTCCAGTAGCATCCAGCCGGAGAGGGTCATCATCACCATGGTGACGGTCAGCGCCAGCACCGACCAGAGGGTCCAGGCCCCCGCCCCCGAACTCGGCAGACCGAGCATGCCGGCTCCCACGCAGACGCTGGCAATGATGCAGGCGCCCCCCAAAATTGACGGTTTTTTCTTCATAATCCCTTCTTTTTCTGACTGATTATCTATCCGCGGTAAACAAGACCGCGGCATGATGCCAGCCTTTGCCATGAGACGCCTACCACTATCTGCCATAACCGGGCATGGCCGCCGCATAAAAAGTGCCCCGAACGGGGCACTCTATCAGCGGGAATGATGTGAAGAGGGTTAATCCATCACCGGGATACCTGCCCTCGCCTCGGCCTGACGGGCGATGGCCTCGGTCATCCCCTGAAATATAAAGAGGTGGAACGGCAGCATGGCGAGCCAGTAGGCCAGCCCCCAGGCGCCCTGCGGGTGCCAGTGAGCGGTGACCCGGATGCGGGTCAACCCGGACTCCTCCGGCAGGATGTTGAACTCCAGCCGCCCGACGCCCGGGGCCTTCATGTTGAACAAGAGATCGAGCCTGCGCCCCTCATCCACCCCGAGGATCTGCCAGGAGTCGAGCATATCCCCCTTCACGAAACGATCCGGATTGGTGCGGCCACGGGTGCGGGCCGGGCCGCCGATCAGGTGATCCATCCATTCGCGCACCACCCACAGCTCGTTCATGTAGAAGTAGCGCTGCTCACCCCCCAGCTGCTGCAACACCTGCCACACCACCTCGGGGGAGGCGAGACAGATGGCCTCGCCGCTGGCGGTACGGTCGTAGAAGCCATATTCGGGATGGCGCCAGCGCAGGCCGAGGGGCGTCTCCTGCCCCTGCTGTTCGGCCCCCAGCTTCTGCTCCAGCGCCAGACTCTCCGCCAGCGCCTCATCGAAGCTGAGCAGGGTCTGTGGCAGCAGGGCTCGCAGCGGGCCATCATCGGCCGGGATGTCGTGCTTGAGACCGCCCACCAGCGCCTTGGCCACCGGCTGCGGCACAGAGGTGACAAACTGCAGCCACCAGGCAGAGAGGCGCGGACTCAGAAACGGGATGGGAATGATGGGGCAGCGCTTGCCGATATGGGCGGCGAACTTCTGCAACTGCTGTTGATAGCTGAGCAGCTCGGGGCCGACCGCGTTGAAGATGCGCCCATCCACCTCGTCGGCCGCTACCAGCCCGCCCAGATAGTGCAGCAGGTTTGACAGCGCAATCGGCGGCGTGCGCGAGCGCACCCATTTGGGCGTCACCATCATCGGCAGGTTGAACACCAGATCCCGCATCACCTCGAACGCCGCCGAACCGGGCCCGATGATGATGCCGGCGCGCAGCTCCACCGTCGGCACACCGGATTCGCGAAACAGCTCGCCACAGTGGCGGCGGGAGTTGAGATGGCGGCTGTTGCACTGCTCGGGCTGGATTGCCCCGAGATAGATGATACGGCGCACCCCGGCAGCACGGGCGGCGGCAGCGAAGTTCTTTACCCCCTGCTGCTCCAATCGGTGAAAATCGGCCCCCGCCCCCATGGCATGCACCAGATAGAAGACGGTATCTATGCCCGCCAGCGCAGGCAGCAGTGTGATGGGCTTGAGGCTGTCGGCGAGGCGAAACTCGACCCCCTCAGGCAATCGGCAGGGACGGCGCGCCCCGGCAATCACCTTGTAGCCCAGCGTTTGCAGGTGGGGTACCAGATAGGAACCGATATATCCTGCCGCTCCCATCACCAGACAGTTACGCATGAGTGAAGCCCTCAACATCATTGATGCAAGGGGCGCCAGACAGGAATCCACCATATCCCGCCACACCCATCACCAGACAATTTCTCATGTAATTCTCCCTATCCTCACCGATGCCGCTTGTCAGCCAGCGTGCGCAGCGCTACCTGAAAATGTTCAACCACTGCGCCACCATCCAGTCTCTTGCCATCCTGCCACGTCACCACCTTGCAACCTAGTACTAACCACCTCCCTGATTAGTCCGATTTGGTGTTAAGCCCTGCTTATTCTCTGGTCGATAACTGACCAGATGTATAGCGCCGAGGGCGAATGTATGCGCATCGATCACTACGACCTCCAGGGGGAGGTGCAATACCGGCAACAGCAGGCCCAGAGCCGCAAGGTGCGCAACCTCGGGCCAGTGCCACCCGTCGTCAATCCACCGGAAGGCAACAACGCGGCAGTGGCCGGCGAACGCAGCAGCACCCTGACCCTCACCAGCGCCCTGACGCTGCAAACCGCGAGGCAATCCGCCGCCAGCCAGCAAGCGACAACACCTCCCGCCCCGCCCGCAGCGGACGTCGGCAAAGAGCAGGATGGTATTCCCGACGATGGGCTGGATAACCGCCAGCGACTGATCAAGCTGATGATCGAGGCGATGCTGGGCCACGAAATCGAGCTGCCCAAGCCGATCAAGCCCACCGAAGAGGGGGGCGATGGAGGGACCCAAGGAGACGCCGCTGCTCAAGCCGCCGAGCCGGATCAACTGGTGGAGGTGACTGACACCCTGCTGCAACAGGAGCAGCTCAACGTGGTGGCATCGGCCAGCGTAGCGACTCGGGATGGTCAGACTATTCAGCTCGATCTCGGCTTTGTGCTCGACTGGCGCCAGCTGGAGGTGAGCCAGCGGCGCACCACCCTCAATGCCCTCAAAGATCCGCTGGTGCTCAGTCTGGATGGCAAGATTGCCGATCTGACCGAGGCACGGGTCAATTTCGATATCGATCAGGATGGCAAGGAGGATAGCCTGCCGGGTCTGCGGGAAGGCAGCGGCTTTGTGGCGCTGGATCGCAATGGCAACGGCACCATAGACGATGGGGGCGAGCTGTTTGGTGCTCGATCCGGCAATGGCTTCGGCGAGTTGGCCACCCTGGATGAGGATGGCAACGGGGTGCTGGATGAGGGGGATAGCCAGTTTTCAGCCCTGCAGTTCTGGCATCCGGAGCACGCACCTATAGCTCTGGTCGAACTGGGGATCGGCGCCATCCTGCTACGCCCCCTCGACACCCCCTTCAACCATCTGGGGGAGAGCGGCAATCAGGGGGTGCTGCGCCAATCCGGCCTCTATCTCACCGAACAGGGTAAAGGAGGCTGGGTGCAGCAGATCGATCTGCGGGTCTGAGCCTTGAAATGAAATCACCCATCGGTCGCTGACGATCTCTGCCAACGACCGGCTCCGGCACCATCAACTCAGCTCGGTGGGGTCGATATCCAGACTCCAGCGCACCTTTTTGGTCTCGGGCCAGCCTTCCAGCTCCTTCACCGCCCAATCCAGCAGTTGGGCCAGCGGTGCTCGATTCGGCCCCTGCACCAGCAACTGCATGCGAAACTTGCCCGCCTTGCGCTCCATAAAGCCGCTAATGGGCCCCAGCACCTGAACGTGGGGATAGCGGGCGCTGCGCAGAGTATCGGCGAGGCGGGCGAGGAACAGCTGCACCTCGTCGCGGCCGTTGGCCTCGGCGCGGAACAGCCCCTGATAGCTGAAGGGCGGCAGCCCCAGCAAGCGGCGCTCTTTCAGCGCCGTATCGGCGAAGTGGCCGTAACCGTTCTGGGTCAAATCCTGCAGCAAGGCGTGCTCCGGATGATGGCTCTGCAGCACCACCAACCCGGGTTTGCTGGCGCGACCGGCACGGCCCGCCACCTGGGTGTAGAGCTGGGCCAGTTTCTCAGCTGCGCGAAAATCAGCGCTGAACAGGGCGCCATCCACATCCAGCAGACCCACCAGCGTCACATCCGGGAAGTGGTGGCCCTTGGCCAGCATCTGGGTGCCGATCAGGATCTTGTACTTGCCCGCCTTGATGTCGCCAAGATGGGTCTCCAGCTCTCCCTTGCGACGGGTGTTGTCCCGATCGATGCGCACCACCGGATATTGCGGGAACACTGTGGTAAGCAGCTGTTCCAGCTGCTCGGTGCCCACTCCCGATCCGATCAGTTCGTTGCTGCCACACTCGGGGCAGTGGTGGGGCAAGGGGCGCACGCTGTCACAGTGGTGGCAGTGCAGCCGTCGTCCGGCCTGATGCCAGGTGTACCAGGCATCGCAACGCTCACAAGCGGCGCTCCAGCCACATTGGTGACAGATCAGAGCCGGGGCATAGCCACGGCGGTTGAGAAACAGCATCACCTGATTGCCCGCCGCCAGATGCCCTGCCATCAGCTGCTCCAGCTGGGGGGAAAGCCCGGCCTGCAACCGCACGTTTTTGATATCGAGGATCACCTGACGGGCGGTCTGGGCATTGCCGGCGCGGCGAGTCAGGGTGAGGTGGTGATACTTGCCGGTGCGGGCGTTGTGCAATGTCTCCAGGGACGGGGTGGCCGAGCCAAGCAGGATGGGGATACCGGCACGATGGGCCCGCATCACCGCCAGATCCCGCGCGTGGTAGCGAAAACCATCCTGCTGCTTGAAGGAGCCGTCGTGCTCCTCGTCGATGATGATGATGCCGAGGTTGTGAAACGGGGTGAACACCGCGGAGCGGGTGCCGATCAGGATGGCGGCGCCGCCGTCGCGGCAGGCGAGCCAGGCGTCGAGCCGCTCCCTGTCGTTCATGGCGGAGTTCATCGCCACCACAGGCACGTTGAAGCGGCGCCGGAAGCGGTTGATGGTCTGCGGGGTAAGACCGATCTCCGGCACCATCACCAGCGCCTGTTTGCCCGCCTTGAGCAGGGGCTCGAGGATGCTTAAATACACCTCGGTTTTGCCGGAGCCGGTAATGCCATCGAGCAGGAAGGCACCGAACTTGTCGCTCTGGCTGGTAACGGCAGAGACGGCCAATGCCTGTTCGCCGTTGAGGCGCAGCCCCTCCCCCGGTTCAAAACGGGAGGCCCAATCGCCGTCGTGGCTCGGCTCCAGCGAACGCTTCTCCAGCAGCCCCTTCTTCTCCAGCGCAGTGAGTGCGGCGCTCTGGATCTCCTCCTGTTTGAGGGCGGAGGGGGTCTGCGGCCCTTTGCGCAGCAGGGCGAGCGCTTGCTGCTGCTTGGCCGCCCGCTTGAGCTCGTTAAGGTCGATGGCCATGCCCGCCTCGGTGGCAAACCAGAACTCCAGTTCACGATAGGCGGCTGGCTCCCCCTTGCGCACCAACACCGGCAGGGCATGGGGCAGCACTTCCCCCAGCGGATGCTGGTAGTAGCTGGCGCTCCAGTTCATCAGCGCCAGAATATCCGGCCCCAGCACCGGAGCCGTGTCCAATACCCGTTTGATGGGCTTGAGCTTGTTGCGGGGCACCTGGCTGTCGGCCGGATGATCCACCACCAGCCCGACCAGGGTCTGGGGACCGAAAGGGATCTCGACCCGGCAACCGGGGGCAGGTAACGGCAGGGGAGAGAGATAGTCGAAGTGACGGCGTAACGGTACCGGGACAGCGACACGAACCAGATCCAGCGTTTGGGAAGAATTCACCAGGGGTTGCCTATTTTTTCTGCGAAGCCACTTGCCTGATCTCAGGCATTTCCTATATTATTCGCAGCCTTTGAAACTGTGTTCAACAATCGTGTGGTGTCCGACAAGAGATCGGATGGCGACACGGCCTATTAATTGAGGTTGTCCATGAAAGCTGGTATCCATCCTGACTACGTAGCCATCACCGCCAAGTGCTCTTGCGGTAACGTCATCAACACTTTCTCTACCATCGGTAAAGATCTGAACTTGGACGTGTGCTCCGAGTGCCACCCGTTCTACACCGGCAAGCAGAAAGAAGTTTCTAGCGGCGGCCGCGTAGACAAGTTCAACAAGCGTTTCGGTGCGATGACCACCAAGAAGTAATTTTACTTCTGAAGAATTCTGAAAAAGGCGCCCAATGGGCGCCTTTTTTACGATCCCTGTTTTTCATCCTTCATGTTCCCGCAGCCAGACGCACTCTCCCCTACTGGCCAAACCCTTTGGAACGACGCAAATAGACATACCCCTCACCCGGGCTACCCCAGCGCGGGCTCCCTGCGTTGTCATAGGCTCGATCCAGCAGTCTGACGCTGTCGGGGCCAATCCAGATATGCTGCACCAGCGTCGTGGCACCACCAAAATCGGTGGAGCAGTGGCCCACCCGGGTGTGACCGGCATATTCGCCGGAGGGGGTACGGGTCAACCAGATCTCGCATCCGTGGCGCAAGGAGAGCTGCTGCGGGGTCAGACTGTCGAGCAGGGCGGGATCATGCCAGGCACCGGCAAAATCGGTGGCACGGGGCATGGTCAGTTCGGCCATCAGGATCCGCCCGTCAGGGGCGGGTGAGAAGCGATAGATGCGCTGGCGGAAAGGACGGACGGAGCGCAGACTCAGGTACTGCTCGGCATAGACCCAGCGATAGCCCTGATAGCCGGGCCAGATCTCCATCAGGCGCAGCTCGGCACTGGTAAAGCGGCTGTCGTAACTGGCCTGCTCCCGGCTCGTAAAGGCCCCGTTGAACCAGCTGAGTAGCGGCTCCATACCGGGCTTGAGTGGGGTATCCTGGGGCGCCGCCCCTGCCAACACCAGGCAGGAACAGAGCAGCCCGAATACGGCCACCAGCAACTTTGCCATCGAATCCTTCCGAATCATCATAGTGGCGGCGATTATATGAGCGAATTTCTCCAATAACAGCCATTACGATCAAATCATTGCCACTCTGGTGCAAAAACCTCATAAGGATGCCAGTCCGCTCACTAAACCCGATATTTTGCCACCGCCTTGTTGAGCAGCTGGGCCTGCTCGTTGAGACCCTCGCTGGATCTCGCATTTTCCTCCGCCATGATGCTCGACTCCTGGGCGATGTCGCGGATGTTGTTGACGTTGCGGTTCACCTCGTTGGCCACCAGACTCTGCTGTTCGATGGCTGCCGCAATCTGGGTGCTCATATCCATGATGTTGGTAACATCCTGAGTGATCTGCCCCAGCAACTCCCCTGCGGTACTGGCCTGATCCGAGCTGCGGTTGCCCTGCTCGCGGCAGGTCGCCATTACCTCGACGATGCTGCCGGTCTGTTTCTGCAGCGAGCTGATGATGCCGGCAATCTCCTGGGTCGATTTCTGGGTACGGATGGCCAGATTGCGCACCTCATCGGCCACCACCGCAAAGCCGCGCCCCTGATCCCCTGCCCGAGCTGCTTCGATGGCTGCGTTGAGGGCCAGCAGGTTGGTCTGCTCGGCAATACCACGGATCACGTCGAGCACGGAGCCGATGGTCTCGCTCTCTTTTTGCAGCTGGCTCACCTCGCGGGATGAACTCTCCAGATTACCCGCCAGCGAGCGGATCTGCTCGACAGTATTCTCGACCGCAGCCCGCCCCTCCATCGCCTTGTTGTTGGTCGCCTGCGCATTGTTGGCCGCCTGCTCGGTGTTGCGGGCGATCTCTTCGATGGTGGAGCCCATCTCGGTGGACGCGGTCGCCACCATGTCGGTCTCCTGTAGCTGGCGCGCCGCCCCTTCACTGGTGCGTTTGACGTTGGCCGAGAGGTGATCCGCCGCTTCGGTCAGGGTGTGCACGCTCTGCTTCACATCGCCAATCAGGTTGCGAAACCCGCCCAGCATCACGTCGAGATTGCCTGCCAGCTGGGCCATTTCATCGGCCCCGCGCAGCTCTATCTTCAGGCGCAGGTCATTATCCTGACGAATGCGGTTGACGGTATCATTCACCTGAGTAATGGGACGGTCGATGCTGCGCCCCAGCAGCACGCTCATGATGCCGATCAGCACCACAATCACCCCGCCACAGACCAGCATCAGGCTGTTGAGGCGAGCGCTCTGCCGCTCCAGCTCAGCGACAATGTGCTGATCGACGGCGGCAAACCCCTGTTCGGTCTGATGCACCAGATCCCGCATCTGGTTGCGCAGCCCCTCATCCTCTTTCAGCCCCAGTACCTGCATCCCCTGCACCAACGCCACAAAGTCCTGCCGGTACTGCTTGCTGGCCTGCTCCAGCTTGCCGCGATCCGCCTCCGGCAAAGTGGCAAGGCTATCCTGAAAACTCTTGTGCAAGGTTTCAAAACGCTCCAGATACTGGATATCGGAACGCAGCATGAAGTCCTTCTCCGCCCGCCTCAGTTGCAGCATGGTGATGAGCAACCCCTGCTGATCCAGCTGCTTGAGCCCATTCTCCACCTCATGCACCGCCGCCCTCAACTTTCCATAGAGCCCCTCCTCCGGCCCCAGACCAATCTTCTGCTGCTGGGCCACCAGATCGTTGAACGCTTTGCCATAGCCGCTGATCTGCTGATCCAGTCTGGTCAGCTCCCCCTCGACGGCAGCCAGATTGTCATCGGTCACCAGCTCCCGGTTGTGCTGGTGAAAGTCAGACAGCCCCTGATTGAAGCGCTCGACGAAGGTCATATCCTTGCGGATCAGAAAATCCTTCTCGGCCCGCCGCAAGTTGAGCATGGCGATCTCCAGCTGGTCGATATTGCGCTGGGCTTCGGTCAGGTGACGGTGCACCTGGCTGGAGTAGATAAACAGGCCGCTCAGTACCAGCATGGCAACGGCAACCAGCACGGTATTCAGGATCAACTTATGACGGATAAGCACGATAGACCTCTCGCAAACTGGCAGTGAACTGCATTGAGCTTATGCAGAAAAGCGGCGACAGGTGATCTGTGCAAGGAATATTCATTGAAATGCCACACCCACTCCTTATACTGGTTGCACCTGTTTCCAGCCGTGGATTTGACACTATGGAATACAATACTTCTGAACTGTGCGACATCTATCAGGACATGGTGGATGTGCTTGAACCCATGCTCTGCTCCTTCGGCGGCCGCGCCTCTTTCGGCGGCGTCATCACCACCGTCAAATGCTTCGAATCGAATGGCCTGATCCGTGAACTCGTCAAAGAGAACGGACTGGGTCGCGTCTTGCTGATCGATGGCGGTGGCTCCATGCGCCGAGCTCTGATCGACAGCGACATCGCCACCACGGCGGCAGAGAATGATTGGGAAGGGATTGTCTGCTACGGCTGCGTCCGCGAAGTCGATATTCTGGAAGATCTGGATATCGGCATTCAGGCACTGGCAGCCATTCCGGTCGGTGCCGACAGCAAGGATGTGGGGGAGACCGATCTGCCGGTCAACTTCGGTGGCGTGACCTTCCTGCCTGACGACCACCTCTACGCCGATACCACAGGGGTGATCCTCTCCCCCGAGGCACTCGATATCGAGTAAGCCACAAACAGCGTGACGACGGGAGCCTTGGCTCCCGTTTTTTATGCCTGCAACTTGCGGAAAAATGACCAAAAAAGAGGGCCAGATAAACTGGCCCTTAACTGGAAGCAATGTGAGCAATGTCGTGCCTTCACAAGAAGTCCATCACGTTGGAACGAATGAAGTCTTTCCCGGAAAACAAGTTAACAATAATCATTCTCATTTAACTAGGCAAGCGCTATTTGCAGAAAGTGCAAAAAAATTGACCACCGCGAAGGGTGGTCAATCTGGTCAGGCTTGCCGGGTGGCCGTTTGCAGGCTGGATAATCCGGCCTCGCCCACCAGCTTGCGGCTGAGGTAGCGCAGCAAGACACCGTAGAGCGGCACGAACAAACCAAGGCTTATCAGCAACTTGAATACGTAATCGACGGTTGCGATCTCGACCCAGTGCTCTGCCATGAAAGGATCTGTGGTGCGCCAGAAGGCCACACTGAAGAAAGCGATGGTATCAACCAGATTACCAAACAGGGTGGAGGCCGCAGGTGCAATCCACCACTGCTTGAGCAGACGCAGGCGGTTGAACACCACCACATCCATGAACTGCCCTACCAGATAGGCCATAAAGCTGGCCAGCGCGATACGCGCTACGAACAGGTTGAACTCTGCCAGATGACCAACGCCCTGGAAACTCCCTTCGAAGAAGAGCACGGAGAGCACATAGGAGACCGCCAGCGCAGGAAGCATCACGGTCTGGATAATCTTGCGCGCCAGACCGGCACCGAAGATCCGCACCGTCAGGTCAGTGGCGAGGAAGATAAACGGGAAGCTGAACGCACCCCAGGTGGTATGGAAGCCAAACACGGTGATCGGCAGCTGCACCAGATAGTTGCTGCTGGCAATGATCAGGATGTGGAACAACGACAGGCGAACGAGCGCCGTTTGGTACTGCGCAGGGGTCAAATTCATCTTGTGACCTTTTTGGTTAATGGGGTTAGGGAACCCATATCGCCACCATTGGCGATAATCGAGGGGCGAGATTATACGCCCCCAAACCGATAGTTCAATCTTTATGCGATTACGCTTGTCCAGGTTGGCCAGCGGCAGAGCAGGCCTTGCAGGCGATAGTCACACCTTGTGCTGTCTGGCGAGCCAGAGCAGCGCCTCCCGATCCGCCGGGCGCACCGCCTCCAGCCAGCAGCCGCTGTAGTGTTCGTACTCCAGCCGAAACTGGCTCCCTTCAAACACCAGCAACCAGCTATGGCGGTCGGCCCCCGCATCCTGCTCGAGCGGCTGCAGCTCCCACTCTCGCAGCAAGGCCTGCGCCAACAGCGGGAACGTGTCCCAGTCGAGTGCCGGACAATCCAGCGCCACCACGCCAGCTTCGCTATCTACCTGTTTGATTTGCCAACTCATTCCCTGTCTCTCAGCTGCTGCAGGAGAGCTCACCACCGCAATACCATGCCGGAGTCGGGGTGGCGAGATCCTCATATTCGGGTTGTTCATCATAGGGGCGCTGCAAGGCGGCGAACAGCCGCTCGAAAGGCCGCATATCCCCTGCGTCGGCGGCGTCTATCACCTGCTGGGCCAGCGCATTGCGCAGCACATACTTGGGGTTGATGGCATCCATCTGCACCTTGCGCACGGCATCCTCGCTGCCTTCGAGCATCAGCCGCGCCCGATAGCGCTCCAGCCACGCCTGCCAACCCAGTGGTTCAGGCAACAGGGCCAGCAGAGATGCAGGCCACGCCCCCTCTTGCGTCACCTCACCGAGACGGCGAAGGAACAGGTGGTAATCCACTTTGTTAGCCGCCAGCAACCGGAACAACTCACGGAACAACGCCGGGTCATCCTCCTCCCACATCGCCAACCCGAGTTTGGCCCGCATCAGTTCGGAGTAGTGCAGCATCAGCTGCTGTTCGTACTGGGCCAACGCAGCAGCCAGCGCATCACCGTCTACATGACCAGCCAGCGCCTGCGCCAGCTTTTGCAGATTCCAATAACCGACCGCGGGCTGCTGATCCAGCGCGTAGCGGCCCGCAGGGTCCGAGTGGTTGCAGACAAAATCGGGCACGTAGGCATCGATAAAGCCGTATGGCCCGTAATCCAGCGTCAGGCCGAGCAGCGACATGTTGTCGGTGTTCATCACCCCGTGACAGAACCCCGCCGCCTGCCATTTGGCAATCAACCGCGCGGTGCGGCGCACCACTTCGGTAAACAGTTCGGCACCACTCTCCTGTTCGGGGAAGTGGTGGCGCAGCAGATAGTCGATGAGTGGCGGGATCTTCTCCCCCTGCCCGCTCCAGGCGAAATACTCGATATGACCGAAGCGCAGATGGCTGGGGGCGGTGCGCAGCACAGTCGCCCCTGTCTCAACCTGCTCGCGATAAACGGGCTCCTGACTCCCCACCAATACCAGCGCCCGGGTGGTCGGGATGCCGAGAGCATGGAGCGCTTCGGAGGCGAGATATTCGCGGATGCTGGAGCGCAGCACGGCGCGGCCGTCACCAAAACGGGAAAACGGCGTCTTTCCTGCCCCCTTCAGGTGCAGATCCCAGCGCTGACCATCAGGCGCCTGCTGCTCACCCAATAGCAGCGCCCGGCCATCCCCAAGCCGCGGGCTATAACCCCCAAACTGATGGCCCGCATAGACCTGAGCTACCGGCTGCATACCGGGCAGCACCTTTCCCTCGCCACAACAGGCGATCCAGTCAGCCTCGCTGATGCCTCCCAATCCCAGCTCATCCAGCAAAGCCCGGTTGAGATGAAGCAACCGGGGTTGCTGCAGCGGCTGGGGCACCACAGGTTCACAGGCCCAGGGCAACTCGGTCGCAAAAGTGTTGATCAACTTCATGGTTGTACCATTCGTCCCTGCGTATGCTCGTGTCACTCTTTATACTGCCGTCAGCCATGCTTGCGCTAACTGGCGACCATCATTTTTCAATTCAAGGAGAAGAAGATGCAAAAATGGGTATATGCCCTGCCCTTGCTGGCACTGGCGTGGGGTCATCAGGCCAAGGCTGCCGATATCGAAGCCGGCAAAGCCAAAGCGGCGGTCTGTGCTGCCTGTCACGGCGTGGAAGGCAAGGCGATGATCCCCAACTATCCCCATCTGGCGGGTCAGAATGCCGCCTATCTGGTGAAACAGTTGAAAGCGTTCAAGGATGGCACCCGCAAAGAGCCCTTGATGGACCCCTTCATGGCGCCGCTGACCGATGCGGATATCGACAATCTGGCCGCCTTCTACGCCAGCCTGAAATAACCTCGCGTCTGAACCGAGGTTCTTCCGAGCCGCGCTTACCGTGGTCGATTAGGCTGCCTAATCGACCCTAACGACGGCAGTAGTCGATGATCAGGTCCATAAAGGCTTCACCGAAGCGTTCCAGCTTGCGGTGACCGACGCCGTTGATGGCCAGCATCTCGTCTTCAGTCATCGGCATCAGTTGAGCCATCTCAACCAGGGTCGCATCGTTGAACACCACGTAGGGCGGCACCTCTTCGTCCTCGGCAATCTGCTTGCGCAGGCCTCGCAGCTCCTTGAACAACCGTTTGTCGTAGTTGGCGTTATCGAGCAGGCCGTTGCGCTTCTCCTTGCGGCTGGAGATAGGCTGCAGGCGGGGCACCGCCAGCTCCAGCTTCACATCACCACGCAGCACAGGGCGGGCCGCTTCGGTCAGCTGCAACACCAGATTGCGAGTGATGTTCTGGGTCAGCAGCCCCTTGTGGATCAGCTGGCGGATCACGCTCATCCAGTATTCATGGCTCTGATCCTTGCCGATGCCGTAGGTCGAGAGCTTGTCGTGGCCGTGATCCTTGATGCGCTGGTTGAGGGAACCGCGCAGCACCTCCACCACATAGCCCACCCCGAAGTTCTGCCCCACCCGCCAAACGCAGGAGAGTGCTTTCTGGGCATCTTCGGTGCCGTCATAGCTCTTGGGCGGATCGAGACAGATATCGCAGTTGCCGCACGGCTTGTCGTTGTACTCGCCAAAGTAGTTGAGCAGCACCTGGCGGCGACAAGTCTGCGCCTCGGCAAAGGCTGCCATCACGTTGAGCTTGTATTGCTCCACCTGCAGCTGCTGCGGGTTCTCGATGTTGTCGAGCAGGCGGCGCACCCGACCGATATCGGCGGGATCGTAGAGCAGCAGCGCCTCGGCGGGAGTGCCATCGCGCCCGGCGCGGCCGGTCTCCTGATAGTAGGATTCGATGTTCTTCGGGATGTCGTAGTGCACCACGAAGCGCACATTGGGTTTGTCGATGCCCATACCGAACGCCACCGTCGCCACCACGATCTCGATGTCATCCTTGAGGAAGGCATCCTGGGTCTGCTGGCGCTGCTCGAGCGGCAGCCCCGCATGATAGGGCGCGGCCTTGCAGCCGTGGCGGGATAGCCGCTCGGCCACCTCCTCCACCCGGTTGCGACTGGAGCAGTAGACGATGCCGCAGTTGCCCTTCTGGCTCTGCACGTAACGCAACAACTGTTCGGCCGCCTTGAACTTCTCCACCAGGCTGTAGCGGATATTGGGGCGATCGAAGCTGGCGGTGTGGATGAAGGGATCGTTGAGCTCCAACCGGTGCAGCATGTCGCTGCGGGTCGCCTCGTCGGCAGTGGCGGTCAGTGCTACCACCGGCACCTGCGGGAACCACTGCTTGAGTCGCCCCAGCGCCGCATACTCAGGCCGGAAATCGTGGCCCCACTGGGAGACGCAGTGCGCCTCGTCGATGGCGAACAGCCCGAGCGGCAGTTCGGCCAGCCGATCCATAAACTCGTGCTGCAGCAAGCGCTCGGGGGAGACATAGACCAACTTGATCTCGCCGCGGCGCATGGCGGCGAAGTTCTGGATCATCTCCTCCCGGCTCAGGGCCGAGTTGATGTAGACCGCCGCTACGCCGTTGGCGCGCAGGCTGTCGACCTGATCCTTCATCAGCGAAATAAGGGGAGAGACCACCACACCGAGCCCGGGCCGCAACAGTGCCGGGATCTGGTAGCAGAGCGACTTGCCGCCGCCAGTGGGCTTGAGCACCAGCGCATCGCGCCCCGCGACGATCTGCTCGATGATCTCGAGCTGACCCGGCCGAAACTGCTGATAGCCGAAGACCGCCTGCAGCAGGGCAAGCGGACTCTCTGGCTGAGGATCTGGCAGGGTTTCGGCAATCGCGGTCATGGGCTCTCCTTTGGGGTCGCCATTCTAAAGCAGCCGCCGCCCACAATAAACCTGCCATTGCGACTGTTAAGAAACTGTTGCAGACTGGCTGGAGTTTTTACTCGGCTTTGATGACAAGGATCGGGATCAGAGAATGAAACAGATGCTCAAGAAGATGGCGCTCAGTGGCATTGCCAACCTGTTTGCCGAGAAGATGCCGTTCAACAAGCTGATCGGCATGCAGGTGACCCACTACGACTTCGACAAGGTGGAACTGCGCATCAAGATGGACGACAAACTGATCGGCAACCCTTTCCACAACATCCTGCACGGCGGCGTCACCGCCACACTGCTGGATGTAGCTGGCGGCATGATCGTCGCCGCCTCCTGCATCGACGAGCTGGAGGAGTTCTCCCCCAGCTATCTCAAGGAGCGCTTCGCCCGCCTCGGCACCATAGATCTGCGGGTGGATTACCTGCGCCCGGGACGTGGCAACGAGTTTATCGCCACCGCCCACATCATTCGGGCTGGCAGCAAGGTGGCCGTCGCCCGGATGGAGCTGCACAACGAAGAGGGCACCCACATTGCCTTCGGTACCGGCACCTATCTGGTGGGTTGAACCAAGTTAGTGCATAAAAACCACGCTGCTAATCCACTTTTAATCATTAGATTCCCTACCCCCTCTGGCCGAACAAGGTCCATACTGAAAGTCGGGATTGTGTGCAGAGGGAGGATTGCAGGCGATGAGTGCGAAACTGGCCATCAAACCATCCAGAGCCTTGTTGACACAGCTCGAGTCCATGCTCGACGAGGTGCAGACACCCGAGTGTCGCCACTGGTTGGAACAGGAGCTTGAGGGATATTCTCTCTCCTCACCCCTGCCTTGGTATCGCATCGTCCCCTGTCGGCAACGCGGTCACTTTCTGGATCTGAAGACGGGAAAATATTTGACCTGTCATATCAACAGTCAAACGCTATGCCAACGCGATCTGGCCCAAATTCAGTTCATTTATGCCCGTGAACCCGCCGCCCACTATTTGCTGCAACGCAATTCCGGTATTGAACCCTGGCCAGAACAGCTGCTGGAAGATTATCAGGAGCAGTTGATCCCCGGCCATTTATGCCTGCAAGCCTGGCATGAGCCCGTGATTTCATTACGTGCACAACTGATGGAGGGAATAGAACATTTCATTAGTGAGTACCCCAAGCACGCGGCCTTGCTGCCTCAACACAGTTTCAAGGCTTTGCGGCATCAGCACTGGCATATCTGAGTAAGCGCCTGGCGCGCAAGGAGGGCACCATAGACAAGACCCATAGCGAGATTGCCACAATCTAGAGTGCCGGAGTCAGGATCAGACTCCACCGATGGGCCACCGAGCGGTGGCCCTTTTAATGTCTGTGGTCTTGCTTCGCCCCTGCATACAGCAGGTCAGGTCACTTGGCCAGGTAACAGGTCAGCAGCTAAAGAAAATTAGGAAAACAGGAAGGATAAATGCAAAAAGGCCGCTCTATTGAGCGGCCTTTTCAAATTTGGTCGGTGTGAGAGGATTCGAACCTCCGACCCCTTCGTCCCGAACGAAGTGCGCTACCAAGCTGCGCTACACACCGATGTCTGCGGGACGGGAATTTACCGAAAGCCCAGACCCGACACAAGCCTTTTTTGCGTTTGGCAGGAAAAAAAGTGCCGTTCGCTCAACTATTCAGCACTCTTTTCATCCGTTTACCGGGCTGCAGCCAGCTGGTGACATTCCGGTAACCGGCTGTCAGGCCAGGCGCAGGGATGCCGGTCCCAGCAGACGGCGCTGCCAGTCAGCCACAGTGCCATGCTCCAGCCAGTCGGCTGCATGCTGGCGCCAGTTGGGGGAAAGGGCCGGATTCTCCAGCAACATCAGCAGATCCGCTTCATTGCGCACCTGATTGAACAGGATATCCGCCGTGCGCTTCACCGTCAGTTCGGGATAGGGTCTGTCTACCAGCTCCATGGCCGACTCCGGCGACACCATCCCCTCCTCCAGCACCCGCAGCAGCCAGCCACAACGGCCATTCAGTTGTATCACCTGCGACATCTGGCCATAGCCAAAGCGCTGGTTGAGCTTGAAACAGGGGGATCTCGGCTGGCTGATCTGGATCAGCGCCTCGCCGAGTCGATAGACATCGCCAATGCAGGCTTGCACCTCGGTCAGCCCGATACCGGAGAGGTTCTCGCCAAAGGCGGCAGGTTGCCAGGGTGTACGTGGCGCAGGCAAGCCCAGCGCGGTTTGCCAGGTCTGCCACCAGAGATAGTGATCGGCAGGATAGTAGTGGAGCGCCCGATCCGGGCCACCGTGGTGGCGCAGGTCACACTGTTCATCCCCTTCCAGACCGGCAAAGGTACAGCGAACTGGTGCAGAGATCGGTTGCTTGTGAATGGCGCTGGTGAGGCCGGGCACCAGCTCGGTGCCACGACCGCTCAAAAGGGAGATCCGCATACTCATCCTCCAGGTTGACGAGAGTAGGCGGATCTTATCATGCCGTCAGACGACGGCCTGCATCTGGGTGGTCATGGCGATCTCGGCGCGACGGCGCTTCTCCGCCCTGGCCATCAGATACCAGCTGCCGAAGGTAAAGAGCGATACCGACAGCAGGATCAGGCTGGCCACCGCGTTGATCTCGGGTTTAACCCCGAGCCGCACCGCCGAGAAGACCTCCATTGGCAGGGTGGTGGAGCCCGGGCCGGAGACGAAGCTCGCCAGCACCAGATCATCCAGCGACAGGGCAAACGACATCATGCCGCCAGCCGCCAGCGAGGGGGCGATCATCGGGATAGTGATCAGGAAGAACACCTTCCACGGCTTGGCGCCAAGATCCATGGCCGCCTCCTCTATGGAGAGATCCAGCTCCCGCAACCGCGCCGACACAACGATGGCTACGTAGGCGGTACAGAAGGTAGTGTGCGCGATCCAGATGGTCAGCATGCCCCGCTCGGCGGGCCATCCCACCAGCTGGGCCATCGCCACGAACAGCAGCAGCAGCGACAGACCGGTGATCACCTCGGGCATCACCAGCGGTGCCGTCACCATGCCACCGAACAGGGTTCGACCACGGAAGTGGGGAATTCGGGTCAGCACGAATGCCGCCACCGTCCCCAGCGCCACCGCGGCGATCGCCGTGTAGAAGGCGATCTCCAGCGAGCGGAACACGGATCCAATCAGCTGCTTGTTGTCGAGCAGGCCGAAGTACCACTTGAGTGACCATCCGCCCCACACCGTCACCAGCTTGGAGGCGTTGAAGGAGTAGATCACCATGATGATCATGGGCAGGTAGATAAACAGCAGCCCAAGCCAGAGCATCAGCTTGGCAAAACCGAAACGTCTCATCATGCCTTGCCCTCCAGCTCTTTGGCCTGGTTACGGTTGAAGAGGATGATCGGAATGATCAGCACCGCCAGCATCACCACCGCCAGTGCAGAGGCGACCGGCCAGTCGCGGTTGTTGAAGAACTCCTGCCATAGCACCTTACCGATCATCAGGGTCTCCGGGCCACCCAGCATTTCCGGAATAACGAACTCCCCCACCACCGGAATAAACACCAGCATGCAGCCGGCGATAATGCCGTTTTTGGAGAGCGGCACAGTGATCTGCCAGAAACGGGTCAGGTTGCGGGCCCCTAGGTCGGAGGCCGCCTCCAGCAGGCTCTGATCGTGTTTGACCAGATTGGCGTAAAGCGGCAGCACCATGAAGGGCAGATAGGAGTAAACGATGCCGATATAGACCGCCAGGTTGGTATTGAGGATCTGCAGCGGTTCGTCAATCAGCCCGATCCCCAGCAAGACGCTGTTGAGCAGGCCGTTGTTACTGAGGATCCCCATCCACGCATAGACCCGGATCAGAATGGCGGTCCAGGTCGGCATCATGATCAGCAACAGCAGAACGGTCTGGGTCTCCTTGTTGGCCCGAGCGATGGAGTAGGCCATCGGATAGCCAATCAACAGGCAGAACAGGGTGCTGACGAAGGCCATCTTGAGGGAGCCCAGATAGGCTGCGATATAGAGCTCATCCTCCTGCAGCAGCAGGTAGTTCCCCATATTGAGCAGGATGGTGAGCTGATTGTCGGCCCAGCTCACCACGTCGGTGTAGGGCGGGATCGCCACATCCGCTTCCGCAAAACTGATTTTTACCACTATGACAAAGGGCAGCAGGAAGAAGAGGAACAGCCAGAAGAAGGGGATGCCGATCACCAGCCGGCGCCCTCCGCCCCGCTTCAGTCGTTGCAAGATCTTCATGATTGCAGCACCACGCCGCTGTCATCTTCCCAGTAGAGGAACACCTGGTCATCCCAGGTTGGCCGCTTGCCGTGGCGTTCGGCATTGGCGATGAAAGCCTGAACGATTTTGCCCGAGGGCAGCTGGATGTGGTACACCGAGTGTCCGCCCAGATAAGCGATGTCATAGACCTCGCCCTTGGTCCAGTTGAAGTCCGGATGCTCGATTTCGGCCGGCTTTTGCAGGCTCATCAGCAGCTTCTCCGGCCGCAGGGCGTAGGTCACCTTCTTGTTCTCGGCACGGGAGCTGATCCCGTGGCCCACATAGATGGGCTGCTCCAGATCGGCACAGGCGATGATGGCGTGGTCCTGCTCATCCTCCACCAGCAGGCCGTCGAACAGGTTGACGTTGCCGATGAACTCGCACACCAGCCGACTGGCCGGGGTTTCGTAGATATCCATCGGGCTACCGATCTGCTCAATACAACCGTGATGCATGATGGCGATCCGCTCCGCCATGGTCATGGCCTCTTCTTGATCGTGGGTCACCATGACACAGGTAACCCCGACCCGCTCGATGATCTCCACCAGCTCCAGCTGCATCTTGGAGCGCAGCTTCTTGTCGAGCGCCCCCATCGGCTCATCAAGCAGCAGCAACTTGGGACGTTTCGCCAGCGAACGGGCCAGCGCTACCCGCTGGCGCTGGCCACCGGAGAGCTGGTGCGGCTTGCGACGGGCATACTGGGTCATCTGTACCAGCTTGAGCATCTCTTCGACACGGGCGTCGATCTCGGCCTTGGGCAGGCCATCCTGCTTGAGACCGAAAGCAATATTCTGTGCCACCGTCATATGGGGAAACAGGGCGTAGGACTGGAACATCATGTTGATGGGGCGTTCATAGGGGGGCATGTCGGTGATATCCACCCCGTCGAGGAACAGACGCCCTTCGGTCGGGCGCTCGAACCCTGCCAGCATCCGCAGCAAGGTCGATTTACCGGAACCGGATCCTCCCAGCAGGGCGAAGATCTCCCCCTTGTGAATATTCAGGGAAACATTATCGACCGCCAGGGTTTCATCGAACTGCTTGCTAACCCTGTCTATTTTTACCAGCACTTCTTTGCGTTGCTGGCTGCCCTCAAGGGCTTTCTTGTAGGCACTGGAGGCTATCGCCATTACCAAACTCCCTAACGTGATACTGGCCTCACGGCCAATCCATAAAAGCGATTTGGCGCCCCAGAGCGGGCACCAAGGTCAGGTACCGGACTTGATCTTGCTCCAACTCCGGGTGATTTGACGCTGTACCGCGCGGGAATGTGCCTCCTGCACATAGAGCCGCTCCAGCACAGCCTGAGGCGGATAAACCCCCTCATCATTGCGCACCGTCTCATCCATGAACTCGCCAGCCTTGGCATTGGGATTCGCATAGCCCACATAATTGCTGACCTTGGCGATCACCTCGGGCTGCAGAACATAGTTGATGAGAGCATGTGCCTCTTTGACATTGGTGGCATCAGACGGGATCGCCATCATGTCAAACCAGAGATTGCCCCCCTCTTTAGGAATGCTGTAGGCAATCTTCACCCCCTTGCCGGCCTCGTCGGCACGGGCTGCCGCCTGCAAGATGTCGCCGGAAAAGCCCGCTGCCACACAGATATCGCCGTTGGCGAGATCACCTATGTATTTGGAGGAGTGGAAGTAGGCCACATAGGGGCGCACCTTGAGCAACTGCGCCTCGGCGCGCTTGATATCGGCCGCGTCCTGGCTGTTGGGGTTCAGTCCAAGGTAGTTGAGGGCAGCCGGGATCATCTCGTCTGCCGAGTCGAGGAAGGCGACGCCGCAACGGGAGAGCTTCTCCATGTTTTCCGGCTCGAAGATGGCCGCCCAGGAGTCGATCTTGTCGACCCCCAGCACCGCCTTGATTTTGTCGACGTTGTAGCCGATGCCGTTGGTTCCCCACAGATAGGGCACCGCGTACTGATGGCCCGGATCCACCTTCTCGAGCTGCTTGAGCAGCACGGGATCCAGGTTGGCCAGATTGGGCAGCAAGCTCTTGTCCAGCTTCTGGAAAGCCCCCGCCTTGATCTGCTTGGAGAGGAAATTATTTGAGGGCACCACCAGATCGTAACCGGTCCGTCCGGTCAGCAACTTGCCTTCCAGGGTTTCGTTGGAGTCAAATACGTCATAGACGGTCTTGATCCCGGTCTCCTGCTGGAAATCGCTGAGGGTGGTCTCGCCGATATAGTCAGACCAGTTGTAGAAATGGAGCACAGGGGCTGCCTGGACTGCATTCGCCAATCCCATGGTCAGCGCTATGGTTAGCAATCTGGTTGTATTCACGGTGTCAGTTCTCCTGTTCAGTGGTTGACCGTCTGCGCATCCATTCGCGCGGCCCATCCGGATGGATGGCATCACTACCCTCCCGGCCGAACTGCGGACCGGGAGGGGTATTCGTTACTTACCGGACTTGATCTTGGTCCAGCTGCGGGTCATCAGACGCTGCACCTTGGCCGGCAGATCCGGGAAGGTGTAGATCTTCTGCAAGGTTGCAGAGTCCGGATAAACCCCCGGATCGGTACGGATCGCCTCGTCAACCAGCGGGGTCGCAGCCTTGTTGCCGTTAGGCGCCTGCACCTGATTGGTGATGTTGGCGATCACGTCGGGCTTCATCAGATAGTTGATGAAGGTGTGGGCCGCCTCGACGTTCTTGGCATCCGCCGGGATGGCGATCATGTCAAAGAAGCTGCCTGCCCCCTCTTTCGGAATGGTGTAGGTCAGTGCCACGCCATTTTTGGCTTCCGCCGCCCGCGCCTTGGACTGCTGCAAATCCATGGAGTAACCGACAGCAACACACAAGTTGCCGTTGGCCAGATCCGAGATGTACTTGGAGGAGTGGAAATAGGCGGTATAGGGACGAATGGAGAGGAACAGCTCCTCGGCCTTCTTCAGCTCGTCCGGCTTCTGGCTATCCGGTTTGAAGCCCAGATATTGCAGGGCGGCCGGTAACATTTCGGTCGGCGAGTCGAGGAAGGAGACGCCGCACTCCTTCAGCTTGGCCATGTTCTCCGGCTTGAACACCAGATCCCAGGAGTTGAGCGGCGCATCGGCCCCCAGTACGGCCTTCACCTTCTCGGCATTGTAGGCATAACCGATGGTGCCCCACAGATAGGGGATGGAGTACTGGTTGCCCGGATCGCTCGGGTCGAGCGCCTTGAGCAGGTCGGTATCCATATTTTGCCAGTTGGAGAGCTTGGACTTGTCCAGCTTCTGGAACACGCCAGCCCTGATCTGTTTGGCCAGGAAGGGGTTGGACGGCACCACGATGTCGTAGCCGGATTTACCAGCCAGCAACTTGGCTTCCAGTACCTCGTTGCTGTCAAACACGTCATAAACCACCTTGATGCCCGTCTCCTTCTGGAAGTTTTCCAGGGTATCCGGGGCGATATAGTCGCTCCAGTTGTAGACGTGCAACACCTTCTCTTCAGCCATTGCTCCGGCACTTGCCATGACCAGAGCCACAGAGGCAGCGATCACTCCCGTTTTGAAAGACATCATCCTTGTCTCCTAAGCAAATTGTATGCGCATGCCAACCTGCCCGGCCGCACCTCAACCCTTCAGCTTGGCGGCTGTCAGATCCAGACTGAGCCTGGCTAGCTTGACCAATTCATCAACCTGTTCCTCGGTGATCACCAAGGGGGGCGATATGATCATGGTATCGCCTACCGCCCTCATCACCAAGCCATTGTTAAAACAGAATTCCCGGCAAGTCATCCCGGCATTGGCATGGGCCGGGAAACGCCGGTTGGTCTGCTTGTCCTGGACGATTTCCAGGGCTGCGACCAGCCCGCGGCCACGGGTTTCACCCACCAGCGGGTGGTCAGCCAGCTCTGCCCAGCGGCGCTGCAAATAGGGGCCGATGGTATCATGCACTCGCTTAACTATGCTCTCCTTTTGCATAAGCTGGATATTGGCCACCGCCACCGCGCAAGAGACCGGATGGCCCGAGTAGGTGAAGCCGTGGTTGAACTCGCCCCCCTCTTCCACCAGCCCCTTGGCAACCCGGTCACTCACCATCACAGCGCCGAGCGGCAGATAACCGGAGGTAATCCCCTTGGCCAGACACATCAGATCCGGCTTGATGCCAAACCCTTCGCTGGCAAACCAGTGGCCGGTACGGCCAAAGCCGCAGATCACCTCGTCGGCTATCAGCAAAATGCCGTAGTGATCGCAGATGCGCTGGATCTCCGGCCAGTAGCTGTCAGGCGGAATGATGACACCGCCCGCCCCCTGGATCGGCTCGCCGATAAAGGCGGCCACCTTCTCCACCCCCAGCTCCAGAATCTTCTGCTCCAGCTGACGGGCCCGCTCCAGCCCGAACTCGTGGGCACTCATCCCCTGCCCCTCACCGAAGTGATAAGGCTGGTCGATGTGCACTATGCCGGGAATGGGCAGACCACCCTGGGCATGCATCCCTTTCATGCCACCCAGACTCGCCCCCGCCACGGTGGAGCCGTGATAGGCGTTGTGGCGGCTGATGATCACCTGTTTTTCCGGTTGCCCCTTGCTGGCCCAGTAGTGGCGCACCATCCGCAGCACGGTGTCGTTGCACTCGGAGCCGGAGCCGGTAAAGAAGACATGGTTGAGATGGGATGGCGTCACTTCGGCCAGCAAGGTGGCCAGCTCGATCACCGGCGGGTGCGCGGTCTGGAAGAAGAGGTTGTAGTAGGGCAACTGCTGCATCTGACGGGTGGCAGCATCCACCAGCTCCTGCCGACCATAGCCCATATTGACGCACCAAAGCCCCGCCATGCCGTCCAGAATGCGCTTGCCTTCGGAGTCTTCCAGATAGACGCCACTGGCTTTGGTGATGATACGGCTGCCCTTCTTGTTCAGAGCCTGAAAGTCGGTAAAGGGGTGCAGGTGGTGGCTGGCATCCTGCTGCTGCCACTCACGGGTAGTCTGTTGCATTGTTAGCTCCTCGGTTCCTTCGATTTAGCTGGTTCTGTTCGTCAATCATCAGGAGGGCTGCCACTCCCGCAATCACTGCCACTTTCGCGTGGACTGCGGCACGGCCTGCTCCTCACATCCTTCAATTCGAGCCAAAAACTGTTATCAACCATGCAACCAGAGCGGTGGCGAGCCAACTTCCGCTCACAACCATCCGCAGGCGGAGGCACTCCTCCATCCCGTATTACCGGTTACAGGCAGGGGAGGCAGCCTGCCTCCCCGATTCGGACGATGCGTGGCCGGCACGCATCCGGGTCAGACGTTCAGCAGCAGGAACTCTCGCTCCCAGCGGCTGATCACCCCGAAGTAGGTCTCGTACTCTTTGCGTTTGACCGCGACAAAGGCGCGTGTGAAGCGCTCCCCCAACATCTCCTTGATCGGCTCGCACTGTTCGAGATGGCTGAGCGCCTCCTCCAGCGAGCGGGGCAGACTGTAGGGCAGGTCGTAGGCGCTGGATTTCATCTCCTGCATGGGCTCCAGCTTCTCCATCATGCCGAGATAGCCGCACGCCAGGGTGGCGGCCAGCGCCAGATAGGGGTTGGCATCGGCACCGGCGAAGCGGTTCTCCACCCGGCGGGCACTGGGGTCGGAGAAGGGTACCCGCAGACCACAGGTGCGGTTCTCGACACCCCACTGGACGTTGCGTGGCGCGCTCTCACCGAAGGTGAGGCGGCGGTAGGAGTTGACGTTGGGAGCCAGCAGGGCTGTCACCGCCGGGGTGTACTTCTGCAGACCTGCGATGAAATGCATGAAGAGTTCGGAGTTGCCGCCATCCGGGGTACCGAACAGATTTCGACCGTTCATATCCTCCAGACTCTGGTGGATGTGCATGGCGGAGCCCGGCTCGTTGCTCATCGGCTTGGCCATAAAGGTGGCGTAGATGCCGTGGCGATGGGCCGCCTCACGCATGGTGCGCTTGAAAAGGAACACCTGATCCGCCAGATCGATGGCATCCCCGTGCAGGAAGTTGATCTCCATCTGGGCAGCACCGGACTCGTGGATCAGGGTATCCACCTCCAGCTCCTGCGCTTCGCAGTAGTCATACATGTCTTCGAAGATGGGATCGAACTCGTTGACCGCATCGATACTGAAGGACTGGCGAGCTGTCTCCGGACGGCCGTTGCGCCCTACCGGCGGCATCAGCGGATAGTCGGGGTCTTCGTTGCGGGTGACCAGATAGAACTCCAGCTCGGGCGCCACCACCGGCTTCCAGCCCTGAGCCTCGTAAAATGACAGAACCCGACGCAGTACGGAGCGAGGTGCAATGTCGATCAGCTTGCCGTTGACGTCGTAACAGTCATGGATAACCTGAGCGGTAGGTTCCAGCGCCCAAGGGACGAAACGGATGGTGTTGGGGTCAGGATAGAGCTGCATGTCCCGCTCCAGCGGATCGATCATGCTGTCGTCATCCGGATATTCGCCGGTCACTGTCTGGGTGAAGATCACCTCGGGCAGACGCATGCCCCCTTCTCGCAAAAACTTGTTGGCTGGGATGATCTTGCCCCGGGCGTTGCCGGTGAAATCAGGGAAGAGACACTCCACTTCCGTGATGCGATTGCTCTCCATCCAGCCCTTGATACTGTCCATGTTAAACCCCGACTCTACGGTTGCCATTGGCAAGGGTGTCTAATATATGGAACACCCTTGTTATCAAATTGTAATCAACACCACCATAAAAGCCCGCTATCAGGGGTAATGTCAAGCAGTGGTGTTTAAAAAACTATAAATAACGGCGCATATAATGACCAAGTCGGCACCAAATACTAAACACTCGTGGCCTCGCCTCTCCCCAGTGCAAAGCCGGTGCCAACCGGCCAAAACCAGATGTCAGATCACGTCAGATCAGCCGCTAAAGGGGCCATTTTTTTGCAAAGGCGCACAATCCCTGTCCTATTTGCTTTGCTTGGCTGCTTTTTTTTGGTACAAGGCCCGCCCTGATTTGCACTCTCTTGCATGAAAACGGTGCAAATCAGACGAGAAGGGCTTGGTCTGCAGGCAGACAGCCCCCATAAACAGGGATAATTGGGTTAGTAAACTGACTGGTAGTAAATCGTATGTGTGATTTCATGACTGAAGACCAACTGGCCTTTTACAAGGGGCAGATCGAGCGGCAGATCGCCGAGCTCGAAGAGCGCCTGAACTCCCAGGCCAGCCAGGCCATCGCCACCGACACCAACGAGATGGCCGATGAAATTGACCGTGCCAGTATCGAGGAAGCCCGCCGTCTGGAGCTGAACCGCATCGAGCACGACAAGCTGCACCTGCGCAAGCTGAGGGGCGCATTGAAGCGAATGAACGATGGAGATTTCGGTTACTGTGAATCTTGTGGTGACGAGATCTCTCTCAAGCGGCTGCAAGCTCGTCCAGAGTCCCGTTTCTGCGTCGAATGCCAGAGCACCAAGGAATTTAACGATACCCACGTGTTCCGCCGCGTCGCCTGATTCTTCGAAGAACCGTCACCATTCAGGTGCAACAGACGCCAGCAAGGCAGGGCCCTGCGCTCAAACCTTGCACAACGCCTCGCAGCAAGATGGTGACAAGTTCTGTTAGACTCCGGACACCTTCCGGAATCTACAGGAGAACAGAGAGTGAAATGGCTCATCAAGCTGTGTTTGTGCCTGCCACTGCTGGCACAAGCACAGGTTCTGACGGTCAAGGTCCCCAGCCGTCCCGTCAACAATCTTGACCAGGAGTACCAGTACAAGCTGCTGGAACTGGCCCTGACCCGCTCCGGGCAACCCTTTCGCATCCAGCCTGTCGAACTCGACCTCAACCAGTTCACCCTCCAGCAGCAGCTGAGCAAGGGCAAGACCATCAACGTCTTCTGGATGGGCACCTCCAGCGCACTCGAATCCTCCCTGATTGCCGTCCCCATTCCGCTGTTTCGCGGGCTGGAAGGATTGCGGTTGTCGTTCATCCACGCGGACGCTCAGGAGAAGTTCAACCAGATCAATACCCTGGCCGATCTCAAACAGCTGAAGGCGGCGCAAGGGGTCGGTTGGGCCGATAACAAAATTCTGGAAAATGCGGGCATCCCGACCTTCTCCGGCCGATACAGCAGCCTGTTTCGCCTTATCAACGACGGCGACAAGATCGACTTCTTCCCGCGCGCCCTGGTGGAGATCTTCGCCGAGCGCAGCGAGCTGGTGGCGCAGTATCCCAACCTCGCCATCGAGCAGCATCTGCTGATCCGCTACCCCTTCGCCCAATTCTTCTTCGTCAGCCCCGAATACCCCAAGCTGGCCAAGGCGATTCAGACCGGGCTGGAGCGGGCCTATGCCGATGGCAGCTTCATGAAGTTCTTCAATGACAACCCCAAGATCCGCGAAGCGCTCGCCAGCGCCAACCTCGATCAGCGGGTCACCATCGCCCTGCCCAATCCGGATATGACCCCGTTGCTAAAATCCATTCCGGCCCAATATTGGGAGTATCCACCGCAAGGATAAGCATCACGAACGCCTGACCACGAAGGTCAGGCTGCGAGAACACAGTGCGCCAGGGAGGTGCCATGAAGGGAATCCAGGAGTGGTTTGAGGAGTACGGCCAGAGCCATCGCCATCCGGTCAACGTCGCCATCCATAAGCTGGCGGTGCCGGGCATCTATTTCTGCTCGCTGGCGCTGCTCTGGTGTCTGCCACACGGGCCCTTGCCAGAGATCCTCAACTGGGCGGCAGTGGCGGCTATTCCGGTGCTGCTGTTCTATCTGCAGCTGTCGTTTTCGCTGTTCGCGGGGATGGCCGGGCTAACCGCACTGGGACTGTGGATCTGCCACCAATGGCAGGGGCCGCTGCTGTGGCCCGCGGTGGCAGCGTTCGTGCTGCTCTGGATAGCCCAGTTTGTCGGCCACAAGATCGAGGGCAAACGCCCCTCCTTCCTCGCCGACCTGCAATTTCTGCTGATAGGCCCCGCCTGGGTGCTTGCCAGCCTCTATCGTCGTCTGGGCATTCCCTATTGAGGAATGCCGGGCCAACAGGAGAGACCATGACACATAACCACACGCGACATAACGCCCTTCGCCGCGCCCTGCCCCTGCTGCTGGGGGCCCTGTTTGCCGGCCCGGCACTGGCCGACAAGGCCGACCCGGTCGGTGAAGTGAGCACCGCCTTCAAGCTGTTTGGCCCCAACCACAAGATCCTGGTGGAGGCGTTCGACGACCCGCGCATCGACGGCGTCGCCTGCTATCTGGCGCGCCCCAAGACTGGTGGCGTCAAAGGCGGGCTGGGCCTGGCGGAAGATCCCTCCCATGCCTCCTTGTCGTGCCACCAGATCGGCCCCATCACCCTGCCCGAAAAGCTGAAGGCAGGGGAAGAGGTGTTCGATGTCAGCACCTCGCTGGTGTTCAAGGAGCAGAAAGTGGTGCGTTTTTACGACAAGAAACGCAATGCACTGGTTTACCTGACCTACAGCACCAAACTGGTGGATGGTTCGTACAAAAGTGCAGTCAGCGCCGTTCCCATCATGCCGTGGGGACAATAACCAGCCGGTTTGTCCGGTGATAGCTGACCCATTTTGTTGTAATTTGACGACACACACGCTGCGGAGCACATACCATGAAAGTCGCCGTATTCAGTACCAAGAGCTATGACAAAGAGCATTTCAACCAGGCCAACAGCCAGTACGGCTTCGACCTGGAGTTTTTCGATGTGCGGCTGGAGGCCAAAACGGCCCGACTTGCTCACGGCTTCCCAGTGGTGTGTCTGTTCGTCAATGACGATGCCGACCGCGAGGTATTGACCGAACTGGCTGCCAACGGCACCCAGGTGATTGCCCTGCGCTGCGCCGGTTACAACAACGTGGATCTGGCCGCCGCCAAAGAGCTGGGGCTGAAAGTGGTGCGGGTGCCCGCCTACTCCCCCGAGGCGACCGCAGAACACGCCGTCGGCATGATGATGTGCCTCAACCGCCGCATCCATAAGGCTTATCAGCGCACCCGCGACGCCAACTTCTCGCTGGAAGGGCTGGTCGGCTTCAACATGCATGGCAAGACCGTTGGCGTCATCGGCACCGGCAAGATCGGTCTGGCCGCCCTGCGCATCCTCAAGGGGTTCGGGGTTCGCCTGCTGGTCAACGATCCTTACCAGAATCCGGCAGCCATCGAGCTGGGTGCCGAGTACGTGGATCTCGATACTCTGTTCCGCCAATCCGACATCATCAGCCTGCACTGCCCGCTGTTCAAAGAGAACTACCACCTGTTGAACAAGGAGGCGTTCGCCAAGATGAAGGACGGGGTGATGATCATCAACACCAGCCGTGGCGGCCTGCTCGACTCCAACGCCGCCATCGAAGCGCTCAAGACCTCCCGTATCGGCGCGCTGGGGCTGGACGTCTACGAAGAGGAAGAGGATCTCTTCTTCTCTGACAAGTCCAACGAGGTGATCACCGATGACGTGTTCCGCCGTCTGTCCGCCTGCCACAACGTGCTGTTCACCGGCCATCAGGCGTTCCTGACCCGCGAGGCACTGCACGCCATCGCCGATACCACCCTCGGCAATATCCGCGCCATCGAGAGCCAGGGCCGCTGCGACAACGAAGTGGAATAAGGGCTCGCCCTCTCTTCGTCACGCGCCGGGTTGTGAGACCCGGCGCCTTCGGGTAGGCTAGCCCCCCTTTTTTATTCAGGAGTCTGGCGCCCATGTTTATCGGATTTGATTACGGCACCTCCAACTGTGCCGTGGCCGTGATGGAACAAGGTAGCCCCAGGCTGCTGAATCTTGGCGCATCCCGCTATCTCCCCTCCACCCTGCATGCGCCCCACCGGGATGCCATCGCCGGTCTGTTGGCCGAAGGGCTGGCCCCCGCCCAGCAGGCGGAGTACCTCAAGCTGCGTGGCCCCGTGGTCACCCGCGCCCAGATGGTTCGTCGACAGATGCGCGAAGAGGGACTGATCGACGAGCTGAGCTTCGGCGGTGCCGCGCTGGAGCGCTATCTGGAAGAGCCAGACGATGGCTACTACATCAAATCGCCGAAATCCTTCCTCGGCGCCTATGGCCTCAAGGCCCCCCAGATCGCCCTGTTTGAAGACATCGTCTGCGCCATGATGCTCCATGTCCGCCAGCAGGCGGAGCAGCAGCTCGGCGCCCCGATCCGTCAGGCGGTGATCGGCCGACCGGTCAACTTCCAGGGCCTGGCGGGGGAAGAGAGCAACCAGCAAGCTATCGCCATCCTGACCGAGGCGGCCCGTCTGGCCGGTTTCGAGCAGGTGGAGTTCCTCTACGAGCCGGTGGCCGCCGGGTTTGAATTCGAGGCGCGCCTCACCGAAGACGCCGTGGTGCTGGTGGTGGATATCGGCGGCGGTACCACCGACTGCTCCATGCTGCGGATGGGGCCCAGCTACCGCGATCAGCTGGATCGCAGCGGCGATCTGCTCGGCCACAGCGGCCAGCGGATCGGCGGCAACGACTTCGACATCCGCCTGACGGTAGAGGGGATGATGCCGCTGCTCGGCATGCACGAGACCCTCAAGACCGGCAAGCCGCTGCCCCACCCGCTGTTCTGGGATGCGGCCGCCATCAACGACGTCAGCGCCCAGAGCCGCTTCTATAGCCTTGACACCGCCCGCCAGCTGCAGGATCTGCAGCTCGACAGCCAACCCGGCAGCAAGCTGGGGCGTCTGGCTAACCTGCGGGCACACAAGCTGAGCCACCAGCTGGTATGGCGTGCCGAGCAGGGCAAGATCGCCCTCTCGGAGCAGGAACTCAATCGCCAATCGCTGGCCGAGCTGGAAAAAGGGCTGGAAGCCGAACTGACACGCGAACAGCTGGCCAACGCTTCGGCCCTGCTGCTGGAGAAGATTGGCGAGCTGATGGACGAAGCGATTGCCGCCGCCGGTGTGCAGCCGGATCGCATCTTCGTCACCGGTGGTAGCGCCCGCTCGCCGCTGATCGCCAGCTTTATCCGCCAGAAGCTCCCCTCCATCCCGCTTGAGGGTGGCGATGACTTCGGCTCGGTGGCTGCCGGTCTTGCCCGTTATGCCGAGCGGCTGTTCGCCAACTGAGCCCTGAGATAGCGTAAATCGATGGCAACATAACCAAGGTGTTGCTATTAAGCGACAGTCTCGCGGGACAAGGGGCGACAGAAGCGGTCGGTCGTCCCCTCTCCCGCCCTGCTCCCGACTGCCCAAAAAGGGTATTCTTGACGCTCCCCCAACCGGAGCCCCCTCATGCCCAGATTGCCCTTTTTGCTGATCCCCCTGTTACTGCTCGCTGGCTGCAGCTCGACCGCCTTTGTTCAGCAAGATCTGCAACACCACCACTGGGTACTGAGCAAACTGGATGGCGAACCGATCAAGGCCCCCCGCGACAATCCTCCCGATTTCGAGATCGGCGAGCACTTCACCGTCAACGGCATCGCCGGTTGCAACCGCTACTTCGGTCAGGGCCATCTGGAAGATGACAAACTGTGGATCACCAGTCTGGGCAGCACCGAAATGGCCTGCATGCCGCCGCTCGACACTATCGAACAGGCTGTACTGACCACCCTTACCGAGGGGGCGACCTTGAGCGGCACCAGTCAGAACCTGATCCTGCAGGGCAAACGGCACCGTTTGGAATACACCTTGCGCGACTGGGTGTTCTAGCGCTCACAAAGCCGCATCACAAACAGGAACATGTTGTCCGGCTGTGGCACAATATGAGGCAGAGTTCGCAACGGAGGCTGCCTCAGCCATGTCGATGGATCGCCTGTTTGACAAGATCAAACAACTCCCCACTATTCCCAAGCTGCTGCACGAGTTGATGCAGAGCTTCAACGACGAGAATGCCCGCATCGACCAGATTGCGGCCAAGATCGCCATGGACCAGGTGATCAGCGTCAAGGTGCTAAAGATGGCCAACTCGGCCGCCCTGCGCCGTGGCAACGAAGTGACCTCCATCGAACAGGCGGTGATCCGCCTCGGCTTCAACCGACTGCGCTCTGTGGTGGTCGCTTCCGGCATCATCGGCACCTTCAAGGCCCCGCCCAGCTTCGACAAGAACAAGTTCTGGACCGAGACCTTCCAGGTCGCCACCATCGCCAAAACCCTGGCCCAGGAGGCCAAGGTGCTCGACCCCGAGACAGCCTTCACCTGTGCTCTTATCCACAACATCGGCGAACTACTGATCCAGAGTACCTTGCCGGAAGAGGCGGAGCTCATCAATCTGGCGATCCAGAAGGGGAGCAGCCGGGTCGAGGCCCAGCGGGAGATGCTGGGTTACGACTACGCCCAGCTCGGTGCCGAGCTGGCGCGGCGCTGGAACCTCTCCGAGGCCTTCGTCGATGCCATCTCCCAACAGCTGGATCCCCTCTCCCACGATCCGGTCAGCAAGGAGGCGGTGCTGATCCGCCTCGCCGTGTTTATCTCCTTCGCCTGGAACGCGGGAGTGCCTGCCCAGGCCATCATCGCCCGCTTCCCCAAACCGCTCGCCGACCAGTTGGGACTGGATCCCAAGTCGCTGGCAGGCCAGCTCGAAACACTGCATGAACAGGGTAATGCCCTTGCCGATCTTCTGACTCAATAAGCATCATGACCCATCCGTTTCTGTTTCATCCCCAGGTGGCGCCCTGGTTCAAAGAGAGCGCCGACGCACTGCAATTGACCCTCTTTAGCGATCTGGATGCACCGATCCGCGAGGTGTGGCTACGCCACGAGCCGGATAACGAGGAGTACCTGATCCCGATGACGGCGGTCTCCACCCGCGATCAGCTGCAGGTGTGGCAGGCGACCCTGCCGCTCATCAAGGGACAGGATATCCACCTCTACAGCTTCAAGTGCCTCACCGACGAGGAGCAGTGGTGGCTGCACGGGGCGGGCGTCAGCGCGTCCATGCCGCCACGGGAGCAACATTTTCGCTTCAACAGCCTGCACCAGCCACCGGCCTGGGTGCAGGATCAGGTGTTCTACCAGATCTTCCCCGACCGCTTCTGCAACGGCGACCCGTCGCTGAGCGTCAAGCATCACGAGTACGAATATCGCGGCAAAGCGGTCATCAGCAAGGCGTGGGGCGAACCGGTCAGTCGCCATGAAGAGGGCCACGGCGCCTGCGAGTTTTACGGTGGCGATCTGGCGGGGATCGATGCCAAGCTGCACTATCTGCAATCTCTCGGGGTGACGGCGCTCTACCTCAACCCCATCTTCGATTCGCCGAGCAACCACAAGTACGACACCCAGGACTACTTCAAGGTCGATGCCCACCTCGGCAGCAACGCGCAGTTCGCCGAGCTGACCCGCAACCTGCACCAGCGCGGCATGAAGATCATCCTCGATGCGGTGGTCAACCACACCTCTACCGAGCACCCCTGGTTCTGCCCGCCACTGGGAGCCCAGAGCAACCCGGACTCCCCGTGGCGCAGCTTCTACACCTTTGATAAAGAAGGGGATTACGTCAGCTGGAAGGGCATTCGCAGCCTGCCCAAGCTCGACTTCTCCTGCGAGAAGGTACAGGACGCCGTCTATCGGGCCGATGACGCCATCCTTCGTTACTGGATGCGCGCCCCCTACCAGATCGATGGCTGGCGCTTTGACGTCATCCACATGTTGGGCGAGCGCGGCACCGCCGAGGGCAACAGTGGTCACGTGCGCGCCATTCGCGGGGCAGTGAAGCAGGAGAACCCGGACGCCTATGTGCTCGGCGAACACTTCTTCGAGGCGAGCCAGTGGCTGCAAGGGGATCAGGAGGACGGCGCCATGAACTACTACGGCTTCGCCCACCCGATCCGTGCCTTCCTGGCTGGCAAGGATATCGCCTACCACCCCATCAAGATCAGCGCCGAAGAGCTGGATCGCTGGCTCAAACTGGCGCGGGCCCATATCCCGTTCAAGAACCAGCTGGCCCAGTTCAACCTGCTGGACAGCCACGATACCGCCCGCTTCCTCCATCTGCTGGGAGAGGACAAACAGCGGATGCAGCTGGCCGCCACACTGCTGCTCACCTATATCGGTGTGCCGTCCATCTACTACGGCGATGAAGTGGGGCTCTCCGGCGGCAACGACCCGGACTGCCGCCGCTGCTTCCCGTGGGATACCACAGACTGGGATCATGTGCTGCACGACCACTATCGTCGGCTGATCCAGATCCGCCGCCAGCGCCCCTCCCTGCGCCGTGGCGATATCCAGACCCTCTACGCCGGGCCCCACAGCTATGTGTTCGCCCGAACCCTGCAAAGCGATCAGGTGGTAGTGGCTTGCAACCGCCACCCGAGCGAGCCGCGCACCATCAGCCTGCCCCTGTGGCAGACCGCCAGCCCCGCCAGCCGCTTCACCGACGCCTTTAACGGCGAGAAGTTTGAAGTGGTGCAGGGCGAGGTGCAGCTGACCATTCCGGCCAACTCCGCCCGGGTGCTGATCTCCAGCTGAGCGGGCAACTGACGCACTGAAAAACAAAACCGGAGCCCAAGGCTCCGGTTTTTTTTATTCCGTTCAATCCACCATGACGTCTGGCCCCTAACCAGCCGCCATCAGTAGTTGATGCTGACGTAGGGCACTTCCGGCACCTGCCAGCGCTGCTTGAGGTAGACGGTGAGCACGAAGAAGAAGTTGGCCAGCAGGTTGGCGAAGCGATAGAGAATGGGATCGAAGGCCACCCCGCTCTCTTCCAGCCTGACCAGCAGCCGCACCACCTTCTTGCTGCCGCAGCGGCACAGATGGAGGGTGGGAATGGGCTGTGGCCCCTGTGGCAGCACAAAACCGGTGACGCTGCCGCGACTCGCCTCGTTGTAGTGGTCGTAACGGGCCTTGAGCCACTCAAGATCTGCGTCGAAGATCCCCAGCTTGCCGCGTACCGAGCCGTTTAGGTTGTAGATAAGTCGCTGCAACGCCGCGAGATCCGCCAGCATGGGCTCGGTATCCGCATCCGGCGCAAGGCGTGACAGCACGGCCCCAACCTGACAACAGAGCTCGTCAGTAGCGATCTCAAAATCA
Source organism: Aeromonas sp. 600948 (assembly GCF_049174875.1). Lineage (NCBI taxonomy): Bacteria > Pseudomonadati > Pseudomonadota > Gammaproteobacteria > Aeromonadales > Aeromonadaceae > Aeromonas > Aeromonas sp. 600948. Next base: position 8,768 of record NZ_JAAKTY010000020.1, on the reverse strand, counting down.
CATTTGAGCGAGGTTTCGAAGATAAAGGGGTAGCAGAGCTCGCGCTTGTCTCTTGGCTTCTTGGGGTTCATGGGGCAACCGGATTGGAAAAAAGGCCAGTTTGCCAGCCCCCACAGGAGCTGGCAAACGGCAGGTTATGGCTTGGGCTGCGCGCTGGCGGCTCAGACGCTCCTGCCGGCGGGCTCGGTGGAGGGCTGGAACTGGCCGATCATCCGCAGCGCCTCCAGCATGCGCTGGTTGAAGTTGGTGAAGCTGCTGATCTTTGCCGGATCGCTCTGACCGCGAGCGGCCAGCACAGCCGGGGTCAGCGCCTGTTGCTGGGATGGTGGCAGCAGGGTATCTGCCTGTTTCTGCACCTGCTCCAGCTTGGGCAGGTAGTCGGCAAACGGCTTGAGCAGATCCTGCAGGGAGTGCGCTCCCTGATAGGTCTGACTCAGCTTGACGCTCTGCTTGAGCTTGAGGGAGTAGGAGGCCAGCTGACTGTCGTCCAGTTTCAGTTCGTTCGCCTTATCCAGCAGATCCTCGAAGTTGCCGGAGAAGAAGTTCCCCGCCAGCTCGTCGATCCCCTTGACCAGCTTGCCGATGGACTCCATCTCCTCACTGCTGAGATCCCCCTCCAGCGAGAAACTGAAGCTCTGGCTCGATTTGAGGCTGAACTGGCTGCCGCTCTCGCTGCTCTGGGACTTGGTCTGCCAGCTATCGTTGAAGCGCAGCACCACCTTGTCGCCATCCTTGGTCTGGATCTCCAGATACCCCTGCTGGCGGCTGGCCATCTCGGCCTGTCCCATGTCGGTCGGGGAAACCTTGCCGAAAAACTCCTTCTCGAACTCCTCGAGCCCTTTCTGGATCAGCTTGTAGCTCTGATCGATACCGGTTTTGATATCGTCGTTGTCAGTCGCCCACTTGCCGAGCTGCTTCTTCGCCTCGTCAAAGCCCTTGTCGACCCCCTTGCGGGCCTGCTCCATCATCCCGGTCAGGTCGTCGTCGGATTTGCCATCGGCCCGTGCGGCGCCAAGCCGCCCGGTCACAAACTGCAGCACGTTGTCCGCCACCGACTGGAAGTCGAACAGGGTCTCCGGGGTGATCTCCTCAGGTTCTTTCACCTTCGGAGCCTGATAGCCCTGGCCGTTGATCTCCAGCGAGAACTGCAACGCCTGCTGGATCAGCACCTGCGCCCACTTGGGCGGCTTGTGCAAGGAGACCGCCTCCTCGCTCTTGACCTGTTTCTGCTCCGCCTGTTGGGGCGATTTGGGAGAAACACCCACTCCCTTGGGTTGGGCTGCGCCCACGCCTTCGATCTGCATAATGTGTCCTCCCACCATGCCTGTAGATCAGCTATCGGCCTGACTGAACACTTCTTGACCACAAAATGCTGGACAATCTGCGGCTGGCTTTTAAAATCGGGCCCCTTTGGGTGGCCTGTTGCCTTCCCCCGATTTCGACCCGGCCCGGCCGGTGTGCATGTGAGGTATTTATGACCCAGTCCCAACAGCCTTCCGCGAACGCTCCGGCGCCTAGAACCGCGGCCGACTATCAGGCCCAACTCGACGAAAAGCGCGCTCGCCTCACCGAGCTGTTTGCCGGCTTCACCCTCCCGGCGCTGGAAGTGCACAGCTCGCCGGCGGAGTACTACCGGATGCGCGCCGAATTTCGCATCTGGCACGAAGGGGATGACCTCTTCCACTGCATGTATGCCCCGGCGACCAAAGAGATCATCAAGATAGACCACTTCCCCACCGCCAGCCGCCTCATCAACCAGTTGATGCCGCTGCTGCTGGAGGGGCTGCGCCCACACCCGGTGCTGCGCCGCAAGCTGTTCCAGATTGACTACCTCTCCACCCAGTCCGGCCAGATCATTGTCAGCCTGCTCTATCACCGCAAGCTGGAAGCAGAGTGGCAACAAGCCGCCGAAGCGCTGCAGGCCGACCTGCGCGCCAAGGGGTTCGAGCTGCAACTGATTGGCCGCGCCCACAAGCAGAAGATCTGTCTGGGGGATGACTTCGTCATCGAACAGCTCAACGTGGCGGGTCGCCAGCTCATCTACAAGCAGGTGGAGAACAGCTTCACCCAGCCCAACGCCGCCATCAACGAGCAGATGCTGGCCTGGGCGCTGGATGTGACCAAGGGGAGCGAAGGGGACCTGCTGGAGCTCTATTGCGGCAACGGCAACTTCTCCATCGCGCTGGCGCAGAACTTCCGCAAGGTGCTGGCCACCGAGATCGCCAAGCCGAGCGTCGACTCCGCCCAGTTCAACATCGCCGCCAACGGCGTCGACAACCTGATCATCCTGCGCATGTCGGCCGAGGAGTTCACCATGGCGATGCGTGGCGAGCGGGAGTTCAACCGCCTCAAGGGGGTCGATCTCAAGAGCTACCAGTGCAACACCATCTTCGTCGACCCGCCCCGCGCCGGTCTCGATGATGCCACCGTCAAGCTGGTGCAGGAGTACGACAACATCCTCTACATCTCCTGCAACCCAGATACCCTGCAGGCCAACATGGCAGTTCTGGGCGAGACCCACGAGATCGCCCGTTTCGCCCTGTTCGACCAGTTCCCCTGGACCCATCACATGGAAGCCGGGGTCTATCTGCGCCGCAAGGCCGGTTGATTCAGGCAGACAGGAAAACAACAACAGGGCCGGATGGCCCTGTTTTGTTATTGACTGAACATCGGCCTTACTCCAGCCGGAAGTGACCCACGATCTCCCGCAGCCGGTCGTAGGTCTGCTGCATCGCCGCAGAGCTGGCGACCGTCGCTTCGCCATTGTGGGTCAGCTGGCGGATCACTTCGGCGATAGCGCTCATGTTGCGGTTGATCTCCTCGGCTACCGCACTCTGCTGCTCCGCCGCCGTGGCGATATGGCTGATGAGATCGTTGATCTCCACCACTTCCCCTGCCATCAGATCCAGCGACTCGTTGACCCTGGTAGTATTCTCGGCCGCCCCCTGACAGCTCTGCTTGGTGTTGCCCATGGCATCCACCACAGTTCGGGTGCCCCGCTGCAGACTGGCCAGCATGATCTGGATCTCGGCTGTGCTCTGCTGGGTACGGGCTGCGAGGGAACGCACCTCGTCTGCCACCACCGCAAAGCCACGCCCCTGTTCACCAGCGCGGGCCGCCTCGATGGCGGCGTTGAGGGCCAGCAGGTTGGTCTGTTCGGCAATGCTGCCGATCACCCCCAGCACAGAGCCAATCTGCTGCACATCCTGCTGCATCGCCTCGATGGAGCGGGCAGTGGCGTCCACCTCGTCCACCAGCGCCATCACGCTGGCCATCGCCTGATCGACCACCTGACGGGACTGGCTCGCCAGCTGCTGGCTCTGACCGGTGAGCTGGGCGGTGCTGGCCGCACTCTCTGAGACGGAGACCGCGGTGCGGCTCATCTCGTTGATGGCAGTCACCACCTGCTCGGTCTCGCGTACATGTTCCGCTAGCAGGGACTGGGCGGCGCCGGTCTGACTGGCCAGCCCCTCGATACCGCTGTTGAGCTGGCCGCTCGCCTGCCGCACCTCCCCCATCATCTCCTGCAGCCGCTCGATAAAGCGGTTGATCCCGGCCGAGATCTGGCCAAGGTCATCCTTGCTGGTCACCGCCAGTCGGCGGGTGAGATCGCCGCTGCCGCGAGAGAGCTCCAGCACCAGATCCCGTAACGAAACAATGGGTCGATAAGCCACGTTGAGCGCCAGCATTGCCAGCACCATCACCACTATCGCCACACCAAACAGCGCCATGATGATCTGGCCGTTGAGTGACCGGGTCATGGCACGGATATAGTCAAGATCGATGTAGCCGGTCAGGGTCCAGCTGTTACCGCGAATATCCAGCTGGTTGGGGCGCGCTTCGCTCTCCCCCTGCGGTTTGCTGCTGTAGAGCTCATTGCCCTGGCCGTCGGCCAGCGAGAAGTAGCGCCCCTCGCCGCTCATCTTCTCCAGCAGGCTCTTGAACTCGCTCATGTCGAGGTAGTAGAGATAGGCCGAATCTGCACCTCGCGGCACCAGTATGGTGATGACCGGCTTGCCATCCACCTGTTGCAGCGGGCTGACGGTGATCTGGTTGTTGGCGGCGGGGATCAGCTTGCGCAGCGCATCGACCTTGGCCGTATCGTTGATGACACCGCTCACGTCGAACGCCATGTCGCCGATCACTTTGACGATATTGTGAAAGCCTGTCTCTTGCAGGGTCTTCTTGACGTTGGTCACCCCGAAGTTGAGGTTGGCGGCCAGCAGGATTTTCTGATTGATGTCGCTGGCCAGCTTCTCTTTGACCAGAGTGATCTGCTCGGTGATGTTGTGGGTGGCCTGAGTACGAATGTAACCACTGATGAAGTGATTCACGCTGAGCCCGGCGGTGCCGATGGTGACCAGAATGGCCAATAGCAGCAAGAGGTAAATCTTGACCTTGAATGGCATGGGTTCCCTCCAGAAGAGAGGGCTGGCAACGCCAACCCTCTCTGCCAATCGTTATTTCTTCTTGGCGTACTTCATGGAGTCCAGGGCCACCGCCAGAATGATGATGCCGCCCTTGATGATGAACTGCCAGTAAGGGCTGACGCCGATATAGGTCAAGCCATAGTTGATCAGGGTGAAGATAAGTACGCCGGTGATCACACCCGCGACCGTTCCCACCCCGCCGGCAAACGACACGCCACCCACCACGCACGCCGCGATGGCATCCAGCTCGTACATGAAGCCGAGGTTGTTGGTGGCGCTACCGATCCGGCCCGCTTCCAGCATACCGCCGAAGGCGTAGAAGACCCCCGCCAGCGCATAGATCATCACCAGATTGACCGCCACGTTGACGCCGGAGACCTTGGCCGCCTCGGGGTTGCCACCGATGGCGAAGATGTTTTTGCCAAAGCGGGTCTTGTTCCACAGCACCCAGACAAAGACGCTGGCGATGGCCGCATAGAAGGTGAGATAGGAGAGCTTGAATCCTCCTATCCGGATAAACCCTTGGGCGAAGCTGGAGAAGCGGGGATCAAACCCGGCCACCGGCGAGGCCCCTACCGAGTCAAAGTAGAGGGAGTTGATACCGTAGACGATGATCATGGTGCCCAGGGTGGTAATGAACGGGGTAACGTTCAGGTAGGCCACAATGAGACCGTTGACCAGACCAATCAGCGCCCCCACCACACACACCAGCAGGATTACCGCCGGAATGGGCACCTCTCCCAGCGTCGGGAACACCTTGTTGACGTTGGTCAGCGCCTGCAACATGGTTGCCGCGATGAGTGCCGCCAGACCGACCTGACGACCGGCCGAGAGATCCGTCCCCTGGGTGATGATGATGCCCGCCACCCCCAGCGCGATGATGACCCGCACCGAGGACTGGGTCAGGATGTTGCTGAAGTTGGTGAGACTCAGGAAGGAGGGTTCCTTGATCACGATGATCATGAGCAGCACCAGCAGCACCACGTAGATGCCGTTCTCCTTGAGCGCCCGCATCAGATTGAAATTTTTAGCCGACTCCATAAATGTCTTCCTGTCTCTAAAGGTACAGAGATGCCAGGCGCAGTATCTCGCTCTGGTCAGTTTCTTTGGTGTTGACGATCCCGGCGACCCGGCCATTGCTCATGACCATGATGCGGTCGGTGATGCCGAGCAGTTCGGGCATTTCGGAGGAGATGATGATGATCCCCTTCTCCTTCTTCGCCAGCTCCAGAATGAGCTGATAGATCTCGAACTTGGCCCCCACGTCGATACCGCGGGTCGGTTCGTCCAGCATCAGGATCTCCGGCTGGGTCAACAGCCAGCGGCCGATGATCACCTTCTGCTGGTTGCCCCCGGAGAGGGAACCTATCTGGGTCTGCTGGGTCGGCGTCTTGACCCGCATGGAGTCGATGACCCACTGGGTATCGCTCTTCATCTTGTTATCGCTGAGCAGCCCCATGGAGCCCTTGTAGTTGTCCATGTTGGCGATCAGGGAGTTGAAGGCGATATCGAGACGGGAGTAGATACCGGTGGAGCGGCGCTCCTCGGTCACCAGCGCAAAGCCGTTGCGGATCGCTTCGTGGGCGTTGTGGTTGGCCACCTCTTTGCCGTGCAGTTTGATGCTGCCCTGGCTGCGATCGCGAATGCCGAACAGGGTCTCGACGATGTCGGTGCGCTTGGCCCCGACCAACCCGGCGACACCGAGGATCTCCCCCTTGTGCAGGTTGAAGGTGATGTCCTGAATGGAGGGCTGGTTCTTCGCCGTCAGATGTTCGACCTCGAGGATCACCTCTTTCGGCTGGTTGGTCTTTTCCGGGAAACGCTGGGTCAGTTCACGGCCGACCATCATCCCGATGATCTGATCCATGGTCATGCCCTTGAGCGGCTGGGTTGCCACCCACTGGCCATCCCGCAATATGGTGATCTCGTCACAGAGCTGGAAGATCTCCTCCATCTTGTGAGAGATGTAGACGATGCCGCACCCCTTCTCCTTCAACTTGTTGATGATCTTGAAGAGGTGGTTCACCTCTTTCTCGGTCAGGGAGGAGGTGGGTTCATCCATGATGACGATCTTGGCGTCGTAGGAGAACGCCTTGGCGATCTCGATCATCTGCATCTGGGAGACCGACAGGGTCGCGACCTTCACCTTGGGGTCGATGTCGATATCCAGCTCATCGAAGATGCGCTTGGTGTCGTCATACATCTTGCCGTGGTCGATAAACCACCCCTTGGTGGGGTAGCGGCCGAGCCACATGTTGTCCATCACGGTACGCTGCAGCACCAGGTTGAGCTCCTGATGCACCATGGAGACGCCATTTTCCAGCGCCTCTTTCGAGGAGGTGAAGTTGATCTCCTGCCCCTTGAAGAAGATCTTGCCCTGATCCTTCTCGTAAATGCCGAACAGGCACTTGAGCAGTGTGGATTTTCCCGCTCCGTTCTCGCCCATCAACGCATGCACAGAATGAGGACGGACCCGTAAATTGACATTATCGAGTGCCTTGACGCCGGGAAAGCTCTTACTGACGTCAATCATCTCCAACAGCCATTCTGATTGTTGCTGTGTTGTCATATCAGCCATCACATCTGGTTGAAAAAAGGGCAAGGGGATCTCCCTTGCCCTGGAGGAGGGAATTACTCGAATTGGGACAGGTTGTCTTTATCCACACCGACGTAGGCAACACGTACTACCTTGTCGACGATATTCCACTTGGTGCCTTCACCGGCCGGTTTGCCTTCAGCCAGGTTCTTGGTCAGCTCGAAGGTGGCTTTGGCCTGGTTGGCCGCATCGTTCAGCACGGTACCCGCCATGGCACCGCTCTTGACCATGGCCAGCGCTTCCGGCAGCGCATCGACGCCGAATACCGGAATGGCAGTCTTGCCCTGAGCTTTCAGTGACTCGACTGCACCCATTGCCATGCCGTCGTTGTTGGCGATGACCACTTCGATCTTGTTGGCGTTGGGGCCGGAGATCCAGGCGTCCATCTTGTCTTTCGCCATGGCGGTATCCCACATACCGGTATCCATGTGCAGTTGCTCGGTCTTGACGCCGCCATCGTTCAGGGTCTTGACCACGTAGGAGGTGCGCGCTTCGGCATCCGGGTGGCCCGGCTCCCCTTTCAGCAGCACGAACTGGATCACGCCATCCTTGTTCAGATCCCACTCCGGATGGGCTTTCCAGTGTTTGGCAATCAGCTGACCCTGGATGATCCCTGACTCCTTGGAGTCGGTGCCCACGTAGTAGGCCTTGTCGTAGCTGGCCAGATCGGTAGCGCTCGGCTCCTTGTTGTAGAAGACCACCGGGATATCTTCGCCACGGGCTTTCTCGATCACCACCGGGGCCGCAGCCGGGTCAACTAGGTTGATGGCCAGCGCCTTCACCCCTTTGGCCAGCAGCACGTCGATCTGGTCGTTCTGCTTGGACTGGTCGTTCTGGGAGTCGTTCATCAGCAGTTCCACCCCCGGAGTGGCTGCCGCCTCCTTCTCGATGGCCTTGCGCACGACCGCCATGAAGTTGTCGTCGTATTTGTAGACGGTTACCCCGATACGGGTGTCAGCCTGGGCATTGGCTCCAGCCATCATGCCCATCAGCAGGGCGGCAACTGTGGTCAGTTTTTTCATTATGTGTGCTCCGATGTGTCTATCTGTGTTGTAGGGTGGCGAGCAATTGAGCAAGCGCCAATCAATGTAATCAGTTTGTTGTCATTTCTTCTGTGATCATGACGACAAAATGAAAACGTTTACACTCTGTTACATTGAAACTTTATATTTATTTTTCAAATACATATAAATAAAAATCAGATTTGAGACTCAATCTTTCCCACAGCATTGAGGCTAGTCGTTACTGGTCTGTTGTCAAAATGGCGCACTGGCTCGACAGTCGCCTCCATAGCTGGCTTAACGGAGAGTGCAGCCCCAACGGTAACGACGCTCGAGCAGTTGATACTCGGGACGCACGCTTTGGCTCCAGGAGTCATCACCGCCCACCCCCATGTGGGCGCCATCGAGACAGACCCACAGCCCCTCTTCAACCACCAGATCGCTCTGGTGACGGGCGGCGGCCAACTGCTGCTGACTGAAGCGGCTGGCACTGAAATGGAAGCTGCCGTTCACCGTCGTGCTGCCCAGCTGCAACTGGCGGGTATCACAGCGCAAGCCGTTGTCACTCGGGAAAATGTAAGGGGTGTGCATGGCCTCCAGCGGCAGGCTCCAGCGCCCCAGATCGGCGCCCAGCAGGCGATCCGGATAGTTCTCGTGAGGGCCGCGTCCCAACCATTCGGCTCGCGCCGGTACCTCGGCCAGATGAAGCAGCAGGCCAATCCGCGGCAGCGACGGCAGCAC
>NZ_JAAKTY010000019.1:0-91012 GCF_049174875.1 Aeromonas sp. 600948 | reverse complement strand
CCCCGATGCGGTACATAGGGGGTTCTGAGTAGATAAATGCTAGTTGAAAATGTGTAAACCTATTTCAGGACTAGACAATATCTATCTCGCTGCAGCGGCGATCAGTGACCCGCCAGCTTCATATTCTCTACCAGCACCGAGCCGGTCTTGAGACTGGAGCGCTCATCCTCGTCACGGCCCACCGCCACGATGTGGCCGAACATCTCGGCCAGATTGCCGGCGATGGTGATCTCCTCGACCGGATAGGCTATCTCGCCATTCTCGACCCAGAAACCGGCGGCGCCGCGGGAGTAGTCGCCATTGACGATATTGACCCCCTGCCCCATCAGCTCGGTCACCAACAGGCCGGTGCCCATCTCTTTCAGCATGCCCTGAAAATCCTGGCCGGTATTGGAAACCTGCCAGTTGTGGATGCCACCAGCGTGACCCGTGGTGGTCAACCCCAGCTTGCGAGCGGAGTAGGAGGTAAGCAGCCAGCTCATCAGCTCGCCGTTACGGATGATATCCATATCGCAGGTACGCACCCCTTCCCCATCAAACGGAGTACTGGCGAGCCCGCCAAGCAGGTGAGGGAACTCCTGAATGGTGAGCCACTCTGGCAGGATCTGCTTGCCCAACTTGTCGAGCAGGAAGCTCGACTTGCGATAGAGGTTGCCCCCGCTGATGGCCATTACCAGATGGCCCCACAGGCCGGAGGCAGTATCGGGGTGGAACAGCACAGGGGCATGGCGGGTAGAAATCTTGCGGGCGCCGAGACGGGAGACGGTACGCTCCACCGCCTCGTCGGCGATGCGCTGCGCGCTCCAGAGCCCGTCGAGGGAACGGCTGGAGGAGTAGCCGTAATCCCGCTGCATGTCGCCATCCTGCTCGCCGATCAGCACGCAGCTCAGGGAGTTACGCGACGCCGCGTAGCCTTTGACGAAGCCGTGGCTGTTACCATAGACCTTGATGCCAAGATGGCTGGAGAAACCGGCACCGTCGGAGTGCTTGATACGGACATCGCGACCCAGAGCGAGTCGTTCGCACTCGATGGCCAGATCGATGCCGCGCTGGGGATCCAGCTCGATTTGGTGACACAGTTGCAGGTCGGGGGCATCCCAGGCCAGCAGCTCGGCGTCCGCCAGACCGGCGCAATCATCCGCCGAGGTGTGGCGGGCAATCTCGATGGCCGCTTCAACGGCGGCACGAATGGCGGGTTTGCTCAGATCGGTGGTCGAGGAAGATCCCTTGCAACCATCGCGATAGACGGCGATGCCGAGGGCGCCATCCTTATTGAATTCAATGCTTTCCAGTTCACAACCCCGGGTGTTCACCGACAACCCGGTCTGCTTGCTGATGGAGACTTCGGCCAGCGAGGCGCCCAGTCCTTTGGCTATCTCCAGGGCTTCGGCAACCACGGCCTCGAGATGGGCTTGATCCTGGCGGATTTGGTCTTGCTGATCCATAACTCACATCTGTATGAAAGAAGGAAAGGGGGGGTAAGCATATCAGACCCCTGCGCCCAGCGGGAGAAGCTGGTAACATATCCACCAAACGTGAATGACAGGAATCAAGAGACCGATGAGTCAATATCAAGACGACAACGAGTTCGAAGACTGGGGCCCCAGCAAGAGCCAGCTCAAGCGCGATGCCGAAGCATTGCAGAAAATGGGGGAAGAGATCGTCTCCCTCAGCCACAGCGAGCTGGAAAAAATCCCGTTGGATGAAGAGCTTGCAGAAGCTGTCGAGCTGGGTCGCAAACTCAAGCCGAAGAAGGATGAGTCCTTCCGTCGCCATCTGCAGTTCATCGGCCGCCTGATGCGCAGCCGCGATATCGAGCCGATTGCCGAAGCGCTCTCCATCATCAAGAACCGTCACTCCACCGTGAATGCACGCCTGCATCGCCTGGAGCAGTGGCGCGAGCGCCTGATCACCGAAGGTGACAGCGCCCTCAACGAGCTGATGTCCCAGTTCCACGAGCTGGATCGCCAGAAGCTGCGCCAGCTGATCCGCTCCGCCAACAAGGAGCGGGAGCTGAACAAGCCGCCGGTCGCCTACCGCGAGATGTACCAGTATCTGCGCGGCGAGATCGAAGACCTGCTGTGACCCCCGAAACACGCCTCCCCTTGCGGAGGCGTGTTTATCTTGATGCCTTTTCCCCTACCCCCTCCCTGTGCGTTTAATATATCCACCACTCTGGTGTTCCTGGCATACATCCCTATCCGTTTTTCCCAGTAAAATCGCCACTAAAGAACCATTCAAAACTATCGCATTAACAATTTTGCATCATTTTGTTTGACATATTGAACAGCCTTGGCAGACTGGGGAGAGGATCCAGGCTGTCGCTGCCGAGGCTGACCGACGATTCGATTCTGCCACCCGGTAAGACGCGGGATCCCATGACCATACCTTGAGGCATGCCCTTGCCCAGCCGATGTGCAAGGGTCTGCCCAAGGTGCAGGATGAGACTTCAACGCCAGGGATAATCAGGGTGTTCTATGCCAAATTCCATACTCGTCACCAACCGTAAACCCGTCGTGCTGATGACCATGGGGGCCCAGCCCCGCAACGGCCACGCCTATCAGGTAATGACCCACAAATACATCATGCCGCTGGTCGAGATCAGCGGCTGTGTCCCGCTGCTGGTGCCCACCTGCTGTGGCACCGCCGATCTGGAGCAGTATCTGGATCTGGCTGACGGCATCTATCTGAGCGGCGCCGGCTCCAACATCGATCCGGCGCTTTACGGACAGGAGAACCTCACCCCGGAGAAACAGCAGGACAGGGATCGCGACCTGTTCGATCTGCCCCTCATTAAGGGAGCCCTCGCCCGTGGCATGCCGATCCTCGGGATCTGTCGCGGCATGCAGGAGATCAACGTGGCACTGGGCGGAGATATCCACCAGAAGGTCTACACCGAACCGGGTTATGACGATCATCGGGAAGATGCCGACGATCCGGTCGACGAACAGTATGGGCCAAGCCATCAGATTGAGCTGCTGCCGGGCAGCTGGTTTGCCGAACTGATGGGGGCTGAACAGATACCGGTCAACTCCCTGCATGGACAGGGGCTAAACCGTCTTGGTGATGGCCTAGAGCCGCTGGCCCATGCCGAAGATGGACTGGTCGAGGCCATCCATGCCCCTACCCTCTCCCCTTTCCTGCTGGCAGTACAGTGGCACCCGGAGTGGAAAGCCAGCGAGAATCCTCACTCCATCAAGATCTTCCAGGCCTTTGGTGACGCCTGCCGACGCCGTCAGAGAGATAATCGTTAACGCTTATTCACCAAATCCTCGCGCCTTGAGCTTGGGCAATCCGCCCCGCTCGGGGCGCAGGGTACGGCAAATATCCATCCCCTTGAGCCCACGCTGGATATGGTCAGGCGAATGGCCAAACACCATGCCGTTGCTGCGGTAGAGGTTGTTGTCATCCAGCTCGAACTTCTCGCCGCCGATCAGCAACTGCTCGCGGCCATTGACCGTATCACCCCGTTTGATGGGCACCTTCATATCGCTCAGCACCTCGCCGGTGGCACACCCCTCGCGCCAGCGCGCCTCGCTGGAGAAGGGGGTAATAGCTATTTCACGCCAGGAGCCATCCCGGAATTCGACCCGATACTTCTCGACCAGCAGATCGCAGCCAGCCAGTGGCAACAGGGCCATCAAACAGATGATTTTCTTTGAAAATTTCACTCAATCGCACTCCTTTGCCCGGTTCTGCACAGGATAAATAAATTGCTGCCCCAACGCACCATTTCCCCGTGCCGGAACGGCTATGCTGGAAATAAAACCATCACAAGGGGCCGTCATGTTCAGCGACAACCTCACTGCGCTACCCACACTGATATGGATCCGCGAACACCCGTTCTGGACCCTGCTCACACTCTCTCTGATGCTGCTCCACTTCTGGCGCCGCCCCGGGCAACGACGGGAGCTGCTCTCCGAGCTCAGCTTCGTGATGATAAGCACTGTCGTGATCCTGCTGATCCAGTTGGAAGGGGGCTGGTTCAAACTGCCGCTGCCCCATCAATTGCTGATCGAGATCTCCACCCTGCTGGCGGGCCTGATATTGGTAAAAGTGTGGGGGATACTGCTGTTCGAATTTCTTCTGCCCCTCTGCCAGATCCGCATCCCGCGGATCATCGCCGACATCGTCATCACCATCGGCTATATCGGCTGGGGTCTGTTTCGCCTCTACGCCTCCGGCATGGCGCTCGGGGAGATAGTCACCACCTCGGCGGTGATCACCGCGGTCATCGCCTTCGCCATGCAGGATACTTTGGGCAATCTGCTGGCCGGGGTCTCCATTCAGCTCGACAACTCCATCGCCATCGGGGACTGGCTGCAAGTGGACACCACCCAGGGCCGGGTAGTGGAGATCAACTGGCGTGCCACCACCATCGAGACCCGCAACTGGGAAACTGTGGTCATCCCCAACAGTCATCTGCTCAAACAGCGCTTCACCGTGCTCGGGCGTCGCCGTGGCGAGCCGCTGCAGTGGCGACGCTGGGTCTGGTTCGATCTGACCCTGGATACCCTGCCGACCCAGATCATCGCCCTGATCGAGAAATCCCTGCGAGAGACCAAGCTCCCCTGCGTCGCCAAGCATCCGCAACCGGATTGCCTGCTGATGAATGTCGAGGGGGGGATTGCCCGTTATGCGGTGCGCTACTGGCTGACCGATCTGGCTCGCGACGATCCGACCGACTCCATGGTACGCAGCCTGATCGATGCCGCCCTGCGTCGCAACGATCGCCGTCTTACCCCACCGATCTTCAATGTCTTTATGGCCAAGGAGAAGCAGCACCTGGATGCCCGCCACAAGCGCCACACCGCCGAACGAACCGATACCCTGCGCAAGCTGCCGCTGTTTGCCATGTTGCAGGAGGATGAGCTGATCAGACTGGCGGACCAGGTGAAGTTTGCCCCCTTTGTCAGCGGTGACATCATGCTGGAGCAGGGTGAGGTCTCCAGCTGGCTGTTCGTACTGGTCAAAGGTGAAGCCGAGATGCTGATTAACTTGGAAGGGAAAGAGTTGAAACTGGGCACTCTCGGCGCAGGTGACTTCTTCGGGGAACTGAGCCTGCTCACCGGCGAACCCAGTACCTTCACCGTGCGGGCGGTGACCACCGTCGAAACCTATCGCATCAATCAGAGCATGTTCCAGGAGCTGGTCGCCCAGCGCGAGTCACTGGTCGAGCCCCTCTATCGAGTACTGAGTGACCGTCAGCAGGAGCAACAGGCACTGCTGGAACGAGAGGCAGAGTCAATGAAACGGCCACCACAACAGCTTGATCTGCTTGATAAACTGATGAAGCTGTTCGGGGACAGATGACGTAGCATGGCATCTTGTTGAGGACGTGAAGAGAGAACAGCAGCCATGTTACTGACAACCCTGGCCCTTGCCGCCAGCCTGCAATTTGATTGTCCTGCCACCATCGAGACTCGCCAGCAGCTGCTGACCCCGCAGCAGGGCTGGCAGGCCGTGACCCGCAACGACAACGGCAAACCTGGCGAGCGCCTCACCCATCGGCTGGATCGTCTCTCCCTGTTTGACGGAAATCCCGATGAGCGGGTTCAGCTCAAACCGGATAATGGCGACAGCGACGAGATCCACTACTGGAGCCAGCTCGATGGCAGCCTGCGCCCACTCTATCTGGTCTGCCGCTATCAGAACAGCGCCATCACCCTGCAGCAGGCGCTGCCCGTCGGCATCAGTTACTGCCGCGTCAACCAGCGCGACCGCTACACCCTGCTCGGGCTGGTTTGTCGCAAATAGCGGGCGTAACCCCTTGCCATATATCGCTATTCGATGACAGCCATTACCGCCTGAGCCGGGCCACCCGCCAGCGCCATCAGAGCAGCAGCTCAGCCAGATCCTCCAGAGCCGTCAGCTCCACGTCCGGCAACAGTTGCAGCCGTTGCCACGGTTGCTGCCGTTCGTTGAGCCAGGCGGCGCGAAAGCCGTGCAAACGGGCCCCCAGCACATCGGTCTCGGGATGATCCCCCACATGGAGGATCCGCTCCGCTGGCAGCTTGAGGGCGCTGCGGGTCTGCTCAAACATATCCGGCGCCGGTTTCATTCTGGCGCCCGCCCCCGCCTTGCAGACCAGCGTGAAGTAGCGATCCAGCCCTGCCTGAAGCAGATCCAGATTGCCGTTGGTGATCACCACCAGCGGATAGCGTTCGGCCAGTCTGGTCAGCAGCTGATGAGTGGACTCGCTCACCTCGATCTTCGAGCGCTCTGCCAGAAACGCAGCAAACACCTGCTCCGCCTCGCGGCTGGCCTGCTGGTCGGCCATCCCCCCCTCGACCATGGCGGTACGGATGGTCTGCTGGCGCGCCAGGCTGACATCGTGGCGCAGCTCGGGCCGAGCCATCAACACAGCGCGTTTTAGCTCCAGCCAGCGCGGCTTGTCGAGCATGGCGGTGGCCAGATATTCGCTGCGCAGATGGTTCAGCATCCACTGCTCGGCGCGCACGATGGCGGGGCCGTTGTCATAGAGGGTGTCATCGAGGTCAAACGAGATGGCAGCAACCGGCTGCCAGCGGCGATAGAAGTGCATGGACTCTCCTCTGCAACGGGGCTCAGGGCCCGTTATTCATCGTCCTGTGCATCCGGGTCACGCTTGGCCCTTGGGTGAGCGCTGTCGTAGACCTTGGCCAGATGCTGGAAGTCGAGGTGGGTATAGATCTGGGTGGTGGAGAGGTCGGCATGTCCCAGCAGCTCCTGAACCGCCCGCAGATCGCCGGAAGACTCCAGCATATGGGTGGCGAAGCTGTGGCGCAGCTTGTGGGGATGGACGTGGGCGTTGAGCGCCTGCTTGTTGCCCCAGCCATCGAGGCGAGCCTGCACCGAGCGGGCCGACAGCCGCTGCTTGCGGCTGGAGACAAACAGCGCCTCGCTCTCATCCCCAGCCAGCAGCGGGCGCACCTTGAGCCACTTCTGCAGCCACTCGACCGCCATCCGGCCGATGGGCAGCACCCGCTCCCGCGAGCCCTTGCCGGTCACCTTGAGCTGGCGGTCGTCGAGCTTCAGATCCACCAGATTGATCCCCACCAGCTCGGCCAGACGCAGCCCTGAAGAGTACATCAGCTCCATGATGGCGCGATCCCGCACCGCCAGCGGATCCTGCTCGTCGGTGATGTTGAGCAGCTGGTGCATCTCGTCCACATCGAGGTTTTTCGGCAGCGGCCTCCCCTGTTTGGGGGTGACGATGCCACGGGCCGGATTGGCGGTCAGTCGCCCCTGCCGCACCTGCCAGTCGCAAAAGCTGCGCAGGGCCGAGACCTTGGTGGAAAGGGAACGAGGAGCAAGGCCCGCCTTGTGCATCCGGGTCACCAGAGTGCGCACCTGACTCGCCTCAAGCCGACCCCAGTCAGTGAGCCCCAGGGCTACCAGCTCGGCGGTCATCGCCTCCAGATGGGCTTGATAGTTATTGCGGGTATGAGGGCTGAGCTGACGCTCGACCCTCAGGTATTCGATAAAGGCCGCCAGCTCGTCCGCCAGTGCCGCGGGCAGTGGCGGTGTGACGACGGGAGCTTTGGCGGGCGCCCTGGCCGGTGTTCTAGCCATGAGTCAACTCGGGCAGACGCAGTTGCAGCAGGCGCCCCAGTTGGCCCAGCAGCAGGGTGTCGTTGTGGGGAGTAAAGTGGCCGGGATCCGAGCTGGCGAAGGCCAGCACACCGAGATCGCCGAGCCGCATCAGGGCCACCGAGTTGACCAGCACATCGTGGCCAAACAGCGCCTGCTTCTCGCTCTGGCTCAGGCGGCCAAAGTAGTAATCCTGCCCCGGCAGACGCTGACCCAGCAGGGATTCGAGCTGCTTGCCCTGTGCCAGAAAGCGCTGCTCGGGCCCGCTCAGGGTAAACTTCTTGGGATTGAGCCAGAGCCGCAGCCCGGTCAGGCGCAGCCGCTGGACAAAGGCCTTGCCCATCACGGCACTCACTTCGAACAGGGTCTGGCAGCCGTACAGCTCGCCGTAGAGATCGGCATAGACCCGGAATATGCGCTCGTTCTCGCTGGCGATCTCCATCAATTCGGTGATCTCCTGCTCCAGCTGTTCGATCCGCTCGCGCTGGCGCTCCAGCTGGCGCTCGACCAGCGAGACCGACCCTTTGCGTTCATGGGGAATGCGGATCCGGTCCAGCACGGCGGCATGGCGTTGGAAAAACTCGGGATAACGGGCCAGGTACTCCAGCACAGTGGCTTCATCCACCGATTGCTCCTGCCGTTTGAGTTCGCTCATAAATTGGTTGATCCATCAGAGAAATGGGACTCGCGGCCCCGACATCATGGGCAAAGGGGGCCAACGCCCCCCGTACCTGAACCTTTATCGGCTAAACCTCTATCTGGCCGTCAAACACATGCTCGGCGGGGCCTGTCATGTAGACCGGCTGGCCCGGCCCCTTCCAGGCGATGGTCAGCTTGCCGCCCGGCAGACTGACGGTGACCCGCTCCTTGAGCTTGCCCTGACTGATGCCAATCACCGCCGCCGCACAGGCACCGGTGCCGCAGGCCAGGGTCTCGCCACAGCCCCGCTCGAATACACGCAGCTTGATCTCGGTAGCATTGACCATCTCCATGAATCCAACGTTGACCCGCTCGGGAAAACGCTCGTGGCGCTCCATGATGGCACCAAGCGTCTCGACCGGCGCATCGGCGACCGAAGGCACCTCGATGACGCAGTGGGGATTGCCCATGGAGACCACGCCACACATCACGGTATGCTCCTGCGCCCGCAACAGATAGGTTTTTTCCGCCTTCTGGGCCCGGAACGGGATCTTGCCCGGCTCAAACTGGGGAACCCCCATGTTGACCGTGACCTGATTCTCCCCCTCCAGCTGCAACACGATGCGACCCCGGGCGGTACTGACCGCGATGCGATCCCGGTTGATCAGCCCCTTGAGACGCACGAAACGGGCAAAACAGCGGGCACCGTTGCCACACTGCTCCACCTCGCTGCCATCGGCATTGAAAATGCGATAGTGAAAGTCGAGTTCAGGGTCATAGGGCGGCTCCACCAGCAGCAGCTGGTCAAAGCCGATCCCGAAGTGGCGATCTGCCAGCTTCTTGATGACGTCATTGCTGAAAAATACCTTCTGGGTGACGCCATCCACCACCATGAAGTCGTTGCCCAAGCCATGCATCTTGGAAAAATCTATCAACATCGTGCATTCCTGTGCTGTTAGGGCTGTAAAAACTCACCGTCAACCACTATGAAGTCGTTGTCCACAGCCCCATGCATCCTGGAACAATCTATCAACATCGTGCATTCCTGTGCTGTTAGGGCTGTAAATACTCGCCATCAACCACTATGAAGTCATTGGCCACAGCCCCATGCATCCTGGAACAATCTGTCCACATCGCGCACTCCTGTGCTGTCAGGGCTGTAAAATTCTGTCATCTCTATCTACTGCATCAGGGCAGCAGGTGCTCACCGCGCCAGAGATCGGCCAACTGCTCACGCTCGCGGATCAGGTGCGCCTCGGCACCGTCCACCAGCACTTCGGCTGCCCGCGGACGGGTATTGTAGTTGGATGACATGGTAAAGCCGTAGGCTCCGGCCGAACGCACCGCCAGCAGCGACCCCTCGGCGATGGCCAGAGTGCGCTCCTTGCCGAGGAAGTCGCCGGTCTCGCACACCGGGCCCACCACGTCATAGAGCGCGGGAGCATGACCGGCACGGCTATCCACCTCGATGATGTTCATCCAGGCGCCGTAGAGCGAGGGGCGCAGCATGTCGTTCATGCCGGCATCGATCAGCGCGAAGTTGCGGGTCTCGCCAGGTTTCAGATACTCAACCCGGGTCAGCAGCACGCCGGCGTTGGCGACGATGGCGCGGCCCGGCTCGAACAGCAGGGTCAGGTCCCGCCCCGCCAGCTTCTGCTTGAGCGCTTCGGCATACTCGGTCGGGTGCGGTGGCTGCTCGGAACCATAGTTGACCCCAAGACCGCCCCCCACATCCAGATGGTGGATATGAATCCCTTCTGCAGCCAGCCCGTCGATCAACCGCAGCAACTTGTCAGCCGCTTCCATAAAGGGATTCAATTCAGTGAGTTGCGAGCCGATATGGCAATCCACCCCGACGATCTCGATGTTCGCCATCGCGGCCGCCTTGCGATAGATAGCGGGCGCCAGCTCGATGGGAATGCCGAACTTGTTCTGCTTGAGGCCGGTGGAGATATAGGGGTGGGTACCGGCATCGATATCCGGATTGACCCGCACCGAGACGCGAGCCTTCTTGCCCATGCTGCCCGCCACCCGATTGAGGCGCTCCAGCTCGGCTTCCGACTCCAGATTGAAGCAGAGGATCTCTTTATCCAGCGCGAGGCGCATCTCCGCTTCGCTCTTTGCTACACCGGAGAAGACCACCTTGGCCGGATCACCGCCCGCCGCAAGAACCCGCGACAGCTCGCCACCGGAGACGATGTCAAACCCCGAGCCCAGACGGGCCAGCAGGTTGAGCAGCGCCAGATTGGAGTTGGCCTTCACCGCATAGCAGATCAGATGGGGAATATCGCCAGCGGCCTTGTCGAAGGCGTGCCAGTGGCGCTCGAGGGTCGCACGGGAGTAGACGTAAAGCGGGGTACCGTACTGCTCGGCAAGCTGTTGCAGCGAGGTTTGCTCGGCCTGAAGCTGGCCGTCGGCGTCGTAGTTAAAGTGATCCAAGGGGGCGGTTCCTTCCTAGAATGTGTGCGGCATTAGTGCGGCGCGGCCTCGGTGGCAGCCTCAGTGGTCGCAGGCGGTGCTGCTTGCGGTGTACTCTGGCTCTGTGGCTGCTCGGGGGGCGGCATATAGAGCGGCCCCTTCAGACCGCACGCGGCCAACCCGAGGGACAGAAGAGTGGCAAGCAGACACTTGGTGAACTGGGTGATCATAATGGTTCGCTGCGAAAAAATTTTTGGCCCTCTATAATCGCACTCACATTGTTAAAAGCAACAGGATAAACCGATGAAGGATCACGAGTATCACGCCCTGACCGACGCCTTTTTCCAATATGTGGAAGACACGCTCGACGAGGGGTATCCGGATATCGACTGCGAACGCAGCGGCGGCGTATTGACCCTCTCTTTCGAGAACAAGACCAAGATCATCATCAACAAGCAGGAGCCACTGCACCAGATTTGGGTCGCCACCCGCGAGAACGGCTTCCACTTCGAACTGCAGGGTGACACCTGGATCGACAACCGCTTCGGCCACGAGCTCAAGGCGCTGCTGAGCCAATCCTGCACCGCTCAGGCGGGCGAAGAGGTGGTGTTCCCATGATCGACCTGCACCCGCAGGGCGCCCGTCACGCGGTGATCTGGTTGCATGGGCTGGGTGATTCCGGCGCCGGTCTCGCCCCGCTGGTGGACGCGCTGGATCTGCCCGCCGAGCTACCGGTGCGTCACCTGCTGCCGGATGCCCCCGAGCGCCCCATCACCATCAACATGGGCTACAAGATGCGCGGCTGGTACGACATCAGGAGCTTCGAGGATCCCGCCGAGCGGGCCGTGGAGTCCCATGTCCGTGAATCAGCCGACCAGATTGTCGCATTGCTCGATCAGCTGGTGGCCGACGGGTTTGCCCCCGAGCATATCGTGCTGGCAGGTTTCTCTCAGGGCGGGGTGATTGCCTCCTTCACCGCGTTGCGCTACCAGGCACAGCTGGCGGGCCTGCTCTGCATGTCCACCTATCTGGCAGCCCCCGACCAGCTGCTCGGCGAGATGAGCGAGGCTGCTCGCACCCTGCCCATCTGCTACATGCACGGCATCTATGACGATGTGGTGAGCCTGTCGCTCGGTTGGGATGCCAAGAACTGGCTGGAAAGCGCCGGACTCGCCCCCGAGTGGCACGAGTACCCGATGCGTCACGAGATCTGCCGCCCGCAGCTGGGCGACATTCGCAGCTGGCTGCTGGCCCGCCTCGGCGCGTGAGCCCTTCCGGCAAAGCAAACGGCCTGCATCTGCAGGCCGTTTTTTATGGCGATTCCAACTGACGGGTCAGCCCACTTCCCGAGCGGGTGGCACCTGTTCGCGCAGAGTGCCCTGACTGCGATAGGGGATCACATCCAGCTCGCCATTCACTTGTACTATCTCGTAGTACTGCGGCAGGTTGAAGTTGATGAACTGCCCATCATCGCTGAACCGCTCGTGATTGGAGGTGTAGAAGCGGTTGACCCCCGCCACCAGCTCATCCTTGTTGCCGGCAAAGTGCTGGTAGATCTCCACCCGGTTCGCCTCATCGAGGATATAGATGTTGGTGCCCGCATCACGGGTATCGAAGAAGAACTGCACCAGCCCTTCGCTGGCGTAGGCATCGACGATGCTCGGCAGATGCTGGCTGTGGGTCTTGTCGAGCCGCAGCGGCAGATGATCCAGCTTGTTGTGGGAGATGTGGCGGTAAAAATCGATGGCGTTTTCCAGCTTCTTCACCGACACCCCGCGCCGCTCGAAGAAGATGCCGTACTTTTCACGGCCGAGCGCCATGGTCTTGACCAGCTGCTGCTTGTCGCGGGCCAGGCGCAGATCGATACACTCCGCCACCAGGGTCTGGAAGCGGGAGCGCACCAGAGAACGGAAGTGCTGGCTATAGCAGAACACCTCGATCATCTCGGGAGCGGCGGCATCCTGATGCATCTTGCCGAGGATGGTGGTGAGGGCATCGACCACAGCTTCATCCCCCTGGAAGTGCAGGGTGCGGATCTCGCTCCAGGAGTTGCGGTAGACCAGATCCACCGAGCCAACCAGACACTCCTGATTGCGACCGAACGAGAAAACATCCACGGTGTTGGCGTCGAACTCGATCACCTGACCGACCCAATGGCTGGTCGGGTCCATCTCCAGATTGAGGAAGATGGAGAGCTGGCGGATCTCGCACGGGCGGCTGAGGGCCAGGTTGGTGGCAAGCGGGTACTTCTCGGGGAAGCAGCCGGAGAGATCGCGACAGAACTGGTGCAGATTGTCGATGTGCAGATCCGAGCCCTGATTGAACAGGTGCACCCGCGACTGGGGGGTCAGCAGATCGTTGAAGTAGGCCCAGGAGACCAGCTTGCTGATGTAACCGTTGAACTCGAGCGGCGCCCGGCCAATGATGTCCACCGGCTCCAGCGAATGTTTGTAGAGATACCAGCCGGCACGGTTGAGGCGACCGTGCGGCACCTGCACGAAGCTGAGATCAGGCTCGCTCAGATCCGGTGCGATCTTGAGGTTCACCCTCTGCACCTTGCCTGGCAGGCTCTCGAATGCGGCATAGAGTTTGCGCGACAGGATGCCGATATCTTCCGGGTTGATCGACTCGCTGATGTTGTTGCGACGGGCGAACTGGATCAGATTGCGGTAGCTCTGCATCAGAGCCTCCAGCAACTCGGCATGGGCGATCTTCACCTCCTCGACCTTCCACTCGTGGCGGTGATCGAGGTGGTACAGCTTGTCCTGGCTCCAACCCCAGTAGGAGACCAGCTGGCTCATCTGCTCGCGGCGCCACTCGGGGGAGTGATCATCCTTGGGATGACTGAGGCCGTCGCACACCTTGAGGTAGAAGCAGCGGCGCACCAGATCGAGTCGCGCCATATCGCCGATGGACTTGAGGTAGTTGGTGACCTTGTCCAGCATCAGGCAGTAGTTGTCGAGCCGGTAGTGCATCCCCTCGTTGTGCTGAAACCAGTCACGGCTGATCATCGAGAGCAAACGGGTGTTGGGGTACTCGTGGGAGTAAGCCTCCATCAACACAGACTTGAGCACCGCCTTATAGGGAGAGTCGATCCCCTTGTAGAGCTGCCACAGGGCAGAGCCGAAATACTCCTCCGCCGGAATACGGTCAAAACTGCCGAGATCAAGCCAATCATCCTGTTTGAGCTTGCCGCTCTCGAACAGCTCGTTCACATACTCATCGTAGTGATCATCACATTCGGTGGGCACCAGATACCAGATCAAGCGTTTGCCCGCGATACGCATGGCACTGCGGTAGAACTCGTCGAGCAACAGCAGGTGCTGGGCACTGCCGCAGCTCTCCCCCAGCATCTGGGCATCGTTGGTCTGGCGGAACTTGTCTTCCGGGATCAGGAAGAAGTTGAGATCGACCCCGCGCTGTTCGGCCCACTTGGAGAGTTGCTGGCACTTCAGCTCCAGCAGATCGAGCCGCTCCTGCGACAAGCCAGCCACGTGGCAAACCCAGATATCGAGATCGGAGTGACAGCACTGGCCGATGGAGGAGGTGCTGCCCATGGAGTAGAGCCCCTGAATGGCTCGATCATGGGTTGCTAGGCCGCTCTGACAGTTGGCGTTGCGACAGAGGTCATCGATAAAGGCTTGCTGCTCGGCGCTGGCGCTGAAGCTCCAGATGCCATGAGGAACATCACCGGAGACATAACCGGGGAGCAGGGGGTGATTGAAGTGCAGCATGACGGGCAGCAGTTGGAATACCTGCTGCCCGTAGCGACTCATGAGACCTAACGCCCGTTGCGTCTTGAGACGGGTAATGTCGTCATAACGCGCAACCAGCGTATCGATGTGTTCCTGCAATGCCCTGCCTATCACCTAAGTGAAAATGACGCACCAAAAGAGGGATACGTCAAAAAAGTGTGATCATGT
The DNA here is from genome assembly GCF_049174875.1 of Aeromonas sp. 600948. Taxonomy (NCBI): domain Bacteria; kingdom Pseudomonadati; phylum Pseudomonadota; class Gammaproteobacteria; order Aeromonadales; family Aeromonadaceae; genus Aeromonas; species Aeromonas sp. 600948. The sequence continues at coordinate 76,460 of NZ_JAAKTY010000019.1, read as the reverse complement.
TAACAATGCAAACAGCGGTGGTAAACAAGCCTTCAGCTAAACGTCAGATTATTTCTGGTATGACCACATCAAGTATCAGGGGAAATCATTAAATTCCAATGCATTCAATGAATTAATCAAGGCCGCTTGCTTAATGAAAATCATTTTCAGCATGCATTTTTGAGCTTGGCCCCGCTTTTGCCGGCTCCGCCATGAAAGCCCGGGCAAAGGGTGGTAATATCGATTTCCTTCTAAAAATGAAACAACTGATTGATATGGCAGCCCGAACCCTGAAAATTGCCACTCGCAAGAGCCCTCTGGCCCTGTGGCAGGCCAACTTTGTCAAAGACCGGCTCGAAGCCCTGCACCCGCAGTTGCAGGTCGAACTGGTGCCCATGAGCACTCAGGGTGACAAGATCCTCGATACCCCGCTGGCCAAGGTCGGTGGCAAGGGGTTGTTCGTCAAGGAGCTGGAGACCGCCATGCTGGAAGGGCGGGCCGATATCGCCGTTCACTCCATGAAAGACGTGCCGGTGGAGTTCCCCGAGGGACTTGGTCTGCACACTATCTGCGAGCGGGAAGATCCCCGCGACGCCTTCGTTTCCAACCGTTTCAAGGCTATTGCCGAACTGCCGCAAGGGGCCGTGGTCGGCACCTCCAGCCTGCGCCGCCAGTGCCAGTTGCGCGCGGCGCGCCCGGATTTGGTGATCCGCGACCTGCGTGGCAACGTCAACACCCGCCTCGCCAAGCTGGATGCCGGTGAGTACGACGCCATCATCCTCGCCGCCGCCGGTCTGAAACGACTGGAGATGGCGCACCGCATCACCGCCTTTATCGAGCCGGAGCAGAGCCTGCCCGCCAACGGTCAGGGTGCCGTCGGTATCGAATGTCGCCTCGACGATGTTGAGCTTCACGCCCTGCTGGCGCCGCTGGAGCACGCCGAGACCCGCGCCCGGGTGCTGACCGAACGCGCCATGAATCGCGCCCTGCAAGGGGGATGTCAGGTGCCTATCGGTGCCTACGCACTGGTCGAAGGCGAGCAGATCTGGCTGCGCGGTCTGGTGGGTAGCCCGGATGGCAGCCAGGTAATCCATGACGAGATCCGCGGCCCGCTGGCCGATGGTGAGGCCCTCGGCGAGCAACTGGCCCAGCGCCTGCTGGCCGCCGGTGCCGACGAGATCCTCGCCGAGGTCTACCGCGCATGACCCCGCTGGTGGTGCGTCCGGCCGCCCAGGCCGCCGAACTGGTGCAGTTGTTGCGCCAGCACGGCCATGCACCACTCTGCTGCCCGCTGCTGGAAACCGTGGCGGGCAGCGAACTCCCTCTCCTGCCCGACCTGCTGCGCAGTGCCGACGTGGTTATCGCCGTCAGCATCCATGCCGTTCATTTTGCACACGATTTTCTGTTGCAAACTGGTCAGACCTGGCCACATATTGAGTACTTTGCGGTGGGTCAGGCCAGCACAGATGCGTTTGCAGCCATCGGCATCACGGCGAGCTGCCCGGATGACCCGCGCAGCGAAGGGCTGCTGGCCCTGCCCGCCCTGCAGCAGGTAGCAGGCAAACGGGTACTGATCCTGCGCGGCAATGGCGGGCGGGATCTCATCGCCAGCACACTGGCCTCACGCGGTGCTCTGGTGCACTATTGTGCGGCCTATGAACGCCACTACCCCGAGCTAGACGGGGAGACATTGACCCGCCACTGGCAGGCAGCGGGGCTGGACAGCCTGCTCATTACCAGTGGTGAACTGCTGCAACGGCTGCTGGAGCTGGTTCCCGACCACCAGCGGCCCTGGCTTTTTGACCGCCTGCTGGTGGTCCCCAGCCCGCGCGTGGCCGAGATGGCCAGTGCTGCGGGCTTTATCCATATCACGATTGCCCAAGGTGCATCCAACCAGGCCCTGACGGCCGCACTGGAACTGAGGAAGATGGAATGACAGAACAACAAGAATCCCAGGTCAAACCCCAGCCGACCGCTGCGGTCAATGGCAGCAAGAGCCGCTCCGGTGCCGTACTGGGAGGGGTCGCCATCCTGCTGGCCCTTGGCCTGACCGGCGGTCTCTATCTGCACGGCCACAAGAACGCCGTTGCCCAGCAGGCTGAACTGGCCCAGCTCAAGCAACAGCTGGCGAGCGCCCTGAGCAAGATCGACCAGACCAGCAGCAAGGATGCCGAGCAGCTGGCCGCGCTGGATCAAACCCAGCAGCGGCTGCAGGGGGAGATGCAGGGTCTGCAGAACCGGGTACTGGACCTGAATGACAAGCGCCCCAACGACTGGATGCTGGCCGAATCCGAATATCTGGTACGAATGGCGGGCCGCAAACTGTGGCTGGAACATGACCTCGTCTCCGCCATCACCTTGCTCGGCAACGCTGACGAGCGCATCGCCGCCCTCAACGACCCCAGCCTGATGCCGATCCGCAAGGCGCTGGCCGAGGATATCGCCAAGCTCAAGGGGATGCCGCGCATCGACCGCGAGGGGCTGACCCTCAAGCTGGCGGCACTGTCCGACCAGATCGAGCTGCTGCCCCTCTCCACCGTCAGCATGCCGGAAGCCAAGGCCGAGCCGGATCAGGCGGTCAGCGCCAATCCCGACGAGTGGGAGAGCAACCTGAAGAAGAACTGGGTCAAGTTCACCGAGAACTTCGTCACCATCCGTCGCCGCGATGGCGCGGTCGAGGCGCTGCTCTCGCCGCAGCAGGAGATCTTCCTGCGTGAAAACCTCAAAACCAAGCTATTGCAGGCCCAGCTCTCCGTCTATCGCGAGCAGCAGGCGCTCTACGAAGACAGCCTGGACAAGGCCCAGCGCTGGCTGACCCAATATTTCGACACCGACAACAGCGCCACCCGCTACATGCAGGGCGAGATCGACAAGCTCAAGGGTGAGCAGATCCAGATCGACTATCCGGCCCAGTTCAAGACCCAGGCCATGCTGGAGCAGGTGCTGACCGAACGCCTGCAACGCATTCTGGCCAGCAGCTGAGGAGGGCACCATGATCCGTATAATCATTCTGGTCGCCGTGATGGTCGCAGGGCTGATCTTTGGCCCGCAAGCCTCCGGCAACAAGGGCTATGTGCTGATTGCCCTTGGCAATTACACCATCGAATCTTCCGTCACCAGCGCGGTGATCCTGGCCGTGCTGTTCTACGGCGCCCTGCTGATCGTCGAGTGGCTGCTGGGCCGGGTATTCGGCCTGCGCCGCAAGACCCTCGGCTGGTACGGCTCGCGCCGCCGCCGCAAGGCCAATCAGCAGACCGTCGCCGCCACCCTGGCGATGGCCGAAGGGCACTACAGTCAGGCTGAAAAGCTGATGATCAAGGGGGCCAGCAACAGCGACACCCCGCTGCTCAACTACCTGAGCGCCGCCAAGGCGGCACAGGCCCGTGGTGACGACGCCCGCCGGGATCAATACCTGCAAAAAGCGCAGGAGGAGAATCCCAAGGCCGAGCTGGCGCTCACCCTGACCCAGACCCAGCTGCAGATCGAGCAGGGCCAGTACGACACGGCGCTGGCGATGCTGGAGTCGGTCTACGCCCTCAACCCGCGCCACCCCATGGTGCTGGATCAGCTGCGCCAGGTGCATCTGGCCCGTCAGAACTGGAGCGCTCTGTGCGACCTGATCCCGGCACTGCACAAGGTAGGCAAGCTGACCCCGAAACAGGAAGAAGAGCTGCTGCAACAGGCCTGGTCTGGTCGCCTGCAACAGGCTGCCAGCAGCCTCGAGACCCTCAAGGCGGTGTGGCAGGATCTGCCGCGCAAGCTGCGCCTTGAGCCAGAGCTGCTGGCCTGCTACGGCGATCTGCTGCGCCAGCTGGGCGCCGACGGCGAGGCCGCCACCCTGTGGCAGGAGGCGCTGCGCAAACAGCCGATGCCGCAGCTGCTGGCTCGCCTACCCAAGCTGAAACTCGACAGCTATCAGCCGCTGCTGGCGCTGTTGCAAAAGCAGCAGGGGCAACCGGAGGTGGACACCGCACTGGCCCAGCTCTATCTGCTGGCCGGTCAACTGGACGATGCCCAGAAGCTGCTGGAGCAGGAGGTGGAGCGGGCGCCGAGCGCCGCCGCCTATCACGCCCTCGGCCAGCTGATGGACAAGCGCCGCCTCACCAACAAGGCCAACGAGTACTATCGTCAGGCACTGGAACTGGCGGGGATCTGATCCCCGGCAAATAGAAACGCGAGAGGCCGCATGATGCGGCCTCTTTTTTTATCTCTTCGCCCTGCCCTCGTCAGGTGGTGAGCCGTTCCAGCTCGCCGATCAGCCAGATAGCCTCGGCGCGATGGCTGCCGCACACATCCATCATGGGGCGAAAACCGCCGCACACCGCTGGCCGCTCCGGTTGACCGAAAATCTTGCAGCCAAGGGCGCTATCGAGCTGGATACAGGGGACACCTGCCGGTTTGCCATCTGGCATACCGGGAATGGCACTGCTGATACTGGGGGCGATGCAACAGGCCGCGCAGCCACTACGACACTCCATAGACTCCACTCCTTTGAGACGGTCTGAACCACCATAGCCGAAGCGGCGGCACAAACGTAGCTGGCGCACAAGAAAAAGCCCGACCGCACGGGCGATCGGGCTTCAAACAACACAGCCGGTTCAGCGAGCCATCATCACAGGATGATGTCACGTACCACGCTGTCTTTGCGCTCCAGGTAATGGATCGACTTGATACGACGAATGGTACGGGATTTACCACGGATCAACAGAGTCTCGGTGGTCGCCATCACGCCATCGCTGGTGATGCCATCCAGCAAATCACCCTTGGTGATGCCGGTGGCGGAGAAGATGACGTTGTCATTCTTCGCCATATCTTCCAGCTTGAGCACCTTGTTGACGTCGATGCCCAGCGCTTCGCAGCGGGCAATTTCCTGCTCGCCCAGCGCACGCACTTCCGGGCTGTCGCCCTTGACCCGGTGACGCGGCACCAGACGGGCCTGCATGTCGCCATCCAGCGCGCGGATCACCGCCGCGGAGATCACCCCTTCCGGTGCGCCGCCGATGCCATAAAGCATGTCGACTTCGCTGTCCGGCAGACAGGTGAGGATGGAGGCGGCAACGTCACCATCAGGAATGGCGAACACCCGCACGCCCAGACCCTGCATCTCCTTGATTGCCTTGTCATGACGCGGCTTGGCCAGGGTAATGACAGTCAAACGGGAGAGCGGCTTGCCCAGCGCCTTGGCCACGGACTTCAGGTTCAGCTCGAGAGCCTGATCCAGGTCGATGGCGCCTTTGGCCTTGGGCCCGACGATCAGCTTTTCCATGTACATGTCAGGTGCTTTCAGGAAAGAACCCTTGTCGCCCACCGCCAGCACGGCCAGCGCGTTGGCCTGACCCATGGCGGTCATGCGGGTACCCTCGATGGGATCGACCGCGATATCCACCGCGTCGCCGTGTCCGGTACCGACCTTCTCGCCGATATAGAGCATCGGCGCTTCATCAATTTCACCTTCGCCGATCACAATCTCACCATCGATCTCGATCTGGTTGAGAATGTGGCGCATGGCCGCTACGGCCGCCCCATCAGCGATATTCTTGTCACCACGTCCGAGCCACTTGTAGCCAGCCAGTGCAGCCGCTTCCGTCACTCGGGAAAACTCGATTGCCAGTTCACGTCTCATCGCATATCCAACCTATGGAGCTCGAAAACGGGCGGCATTCTACCACAAGGGCAAACCTTTGCGCACAAAAGTAGCTGCCAGGTGCATAAATGTAGCCAATTCATCCAATTGCAACCCAATTGCCATCGACTCTTCATCCAGTTGTCACCCCGCTGTCATGCATCTTCCCTAGGATGGCCCCGTCTTCAAAACAAAAGCTTGCAACACAAGGGATTAAGATGAAAAAGCTGACTGTAGTGGCACTGGCTCTGACCGCCGCCTTCCAGGCGCAAGCCGTTGAGGTGTATAAAAATGATACCGCCATGCTGGACCTGTATGGCCGCATCTACGCCGGTCAATTCTTCGGCGACAAGAAAGAAAACGTCGATACCGCCAACCCGAATGGCACCAAGGATTACAGCGCCAAGCAAGGGGCTAACCAGTTTGTCCGCTTCGGTGCCAAGGCCGAGACCCAGATCCAGAGCGGTCTGAAGGCGCTGGCCCAGTACGAAGTGCAGATGTACATCAACGACAGCGAGAAGACCATCAGCGAGAGCTCCGACAACCTGCGCACCCGTCTGGCCTTTGCCGGTGTGGGCGCTGACTGGGGTACAGTGACCTTCGGCCGCCAGAAAGGTGCCCCGGGTTTCCTGGCGGACTGGACTGATGTCTCCCTCTCCGACGGCTACGGTAACGAAGCGCTGGGTGCAAAAACCGACACCTTCGCCACCAACCGCGCCGGTTCCGTACTGAAATACTCCGGCCTGTTCAATGGCTTCCAGCTCGACACCAGCTACAAGTTCGACGGTGGTGACACCGAAGAGACTACCAGCAAGGATAGCGACGCGGCCTACGGAGCAGCCGTGGCCTATACCTTCCCTTTCAACCTGTCGCTGGGTACCGCCTATAACGTCGGCCTGCGCGACAAGAGCGGTGAAGAAGATGCAAAACTGTGGCTGATCTCCGCCAAGTTTGACAACAAGGCCGCCTACGCCGCCCTGAGTTATGCCGATGGCAGCGACTTCCTGGCGACCGGCACCGATCACACCGGTTGGGAAGCCGCGCTGGGCTACAACTTCGAGAATGGCTTCGGTCTGATGGCGCTGTGGAACAAACAGGAGCAGGACAAGGCTGGCACCAAGAAAGACAATGTGGATTACTACACCCTGGGAGCCCAGTACAAGTTCAACAAGAACCTGCGGGTGATTGGCGAGTACCGCATCAACAATCTGGACAGCGTTGCCGGCAAAGCGACCGCCAACAAGGATGACTTCCAGCTGGCTGCTCGCTACGACTTCTAATCGAGGTTTTCTGATACCCAAAGCGCGATGGCTTGCCATCGCGCTTTTTCGTCGCTGTTGCTCAGAAAACCACAAACTGGCCTAGGCTCAACAGTAGATGTATCGCCGGAGAGATGATCATGGTCAGGCTGCTTTTCGTCCTGCTCTTGCTGCTGGCTCTTCCCGCTCACGCCCTCAATATCGCCATGGTACTGTGGCGTGGCGAAACCGCCGCCGAGGCGGGCTTTCGGGCCGAACTGACCCGACTTGGCTATCAGACCACCATCACCGTCTACAATGCCAATCAGGATCGCACGGCGCTGGCGACCATGCTACGTCAGCAGATGCTGCCGAAACTGGCCGAATACGACTACATCTACACCTTCGGTACCACAGCCACCACCATGACAAAGAGTTTGGTCGCCAATCGCAAGCCCATGATATTCAATGTGGTTTCAGATCCTGTCGGGGCAGGTTTTCTCTCTGAGGACAAGGCTCAGAACAGCATGGTCGCCGGGGTAAGCAATATGGTGCCGATGGCGCTGCAACTGGCCAATGCCAGCAAGTACCTCCCATCGGATAAGCGGCTGCTGCTACCCTTCAACCCGCGGGAGCAAAACACCCTGCTGGTGGCCGACATGCTGATCAACGCGGCCAAAGGTTACCAATGGCAAGTCGCAACCTGGCGTATAGCACCGGATCCAAAGCGACTGGAGAACGAGTTGAAGCGGCTGCAACAGGATGCCAAAAACGACATCGTCTTTCTGGCCGCAGACAGCTATCTGCTCTCCATCGCCCCCCGTTTGCTGAATGCACTCAACGCAGCTGCTATCCCTACCATCTGCAGTGCAGAGCTGTTCGTCGAGCACGGCTGCAGCGTTGGCACCATCAGCAGCTACGAGGCGCTGGGCAAGATGGCCGCAGTAATCATCCATCGCCACCAGCAGGGAACGCAGTTGCAGGATATTCCGCTGCAGACCGATCCCCACCCCAAACTGGTGCTGGGGCAACTGGGCAGCACCACCAAGCAGGAGAAGAACCCCGAAAAACCGAAGCCTTGATAAAGATCTCGGCCAATCAGGCTCCAGGCGGGTATGCTGTTGACCCCCATAGCCCGAGAGCCTTTTCCCATGAGCACCACCGTCTTTTTTGCCGTTCTGCTGGCAGCCCTGCTTCACGCCAGCTGGAATGCGCTGGTCAAAATTGGCGAAGAGCGGCTGGTGGGGGTGTCACTGGTGGCGATCTTTTCAGGGCTTATCGCCGCCGTGGCGCTGCTGCCCATGGGGCTTCCCTCTGCTGCCGAGCTGCCCTGGCTCGGCCTCTCAGTCCTGCTCCATATCGGTTACTGCCTGTTTCTCAGCCATGCCTACAATCAGGGCGATTTTGGCCAGATCTATCCGCTGGCCCGTGGCAGTGCCCCGCTGCTCGCCATGGCGTTAAGTGCCATATTGCTGGGGGACTACCCCGGTTACGGCGGCATCATCGGCGCCTGCGTGCTGATCATGGGGGTCTTGCTGATGGCCAGGCGAGGTGGGCAGCAGCGCCTTGACAGCAAGGCAGTTCGGGCGGCCCTGATCACGGCCATGTTTACGGCGACCTATACCCTCTCGGATGGAGCCGGCGCCCGCGCAGGGGGTGAACCGGTACGCTACACACTCTGGCTCTTTGCCTGCACCGGGCTGGCGATGCTGCTGGTGCTGATCGTCCACCAGAAACGCAACGCATGGCGCCAGATCCGTCGCCATGCGATGGCGGGAATGGCAGGAGGTGCCATGTCACTGCTCGCCTACGGGATTGTTATCTGGGCCATGACCCAAGCCCCCATTGGCGTGGTCGCGGCTCTGCGCGAAAGCAGTGTGCTGTTTGCCATGCTGCTCTCGGTCTGGCTGCTGAAAGAGCCGCTCGGGCGCATGCGGCTGACGGCGGCGGCCATTATCACCGGCGGCGTGCTGCTGACCCGGCTGGGAGGATAAGCGCTGTCGCCATTGGTGCAGATTTATCTGACAGGATGGCGTAATTCACTCCGCCAAATATGCCGAATACCAATAATGGAAATAAGTGTCGGCCCGGGCGTAAATGTTTACATCCGCAACGTATCAATTAACTGGCAGGTCTGTTTATTTCAACCACAGCTTCATTTGGGAAACTTACCTGCCAAGCAGCATTAATGATAAAATCGTTCACAGTTAATTTTCGGCAACGCTGACCAATACCGCGCATGGCACAGACCATGCCGCTCCGCCCATACATTCATTGACCGCCTGACGGGTAAGCCAGCCCGGTCAGAGATGACCCGATCGCGCCCGCCACAGCAGGATGGCATGGCGCTACCGCGTTATTAATGGGTCCGGTTTCGTCTGTTTAATTTTTGATTATTTTAAATCCAGCACCATCAGGGAGTTTTTAATATGTCAGCAAAAAAGCTGAAGTTGGGCGCCTTTATATTGATGATATTAACATCGGTATTTGGCGTCACTAATATCGGGATCGGTTTTTACCGAATGGGATATGCCGCCATTCCGATGTTCGTGATCGGCGGACTGTTCTTCTTCATCCCGTTCATTTTGATGATGATCGAATTCGGCACCGGCTTTCGCAAAGAGGCGGGCGGCATCTTTACCTGGATGCGCCACTCGGTCTCGACCCGATTCGCCTTTATCGGGCTGACCATGTGGTTCGCCTCCTACGTCATCTGGATGTTTGGCAAGGCGCTCTCTATGTGGGTGCCCCTCTCCTTCATGCTGTTTGGCCGCGACATCACCGTCATCCCGGTCACCCTGGGTACCGGCATCGACTTTGGCCCCTTTATTCTGGGTGTGGTCGCCATCGCGCTGGTTGCCACCGTCACCAAGCTCATCACCCTGGGTAGCGCCCGCTTCGCCAAAGTGGCGGCCATCGGCGGTCTCTCCGTGGTGGCACTCAACGTGTTGCTGCTGGTCGGTGGCGTCTTCACCTTCGCGGTGAGCGGCATGACCCTGCAGGAGCCCCTCACCCAGGCATCACTGGCAGCCTCTCCCAATGCCGCATTCAACGACATCATCCCCTTCCTCGGCTTCATGGTATTCGCCATCTTCGCCTACGGCGGGGTCGAGGCGATGGCCGGGGTGGCTGACGAGCTGGAAGATCCGGAGCGTGACCTCAAACGCGGCATCTTCCTCTCCGGCGCCTTCATCGTGCTCTGCTACATCATCGGCTTTCTGGCGGTCGGCTCCATCATGCGCTGGAGCGACTTCCCGGCCGAGGGGATCACCTCTCTCTCCGCCCTCTTCATCATCATGCTGGAGCTGGGGCGCCATCTCGGTGGCGAGTGGCTGGGACAGGTGTTCATGCGCTTTGCTGGCCTTGGCATGTTCCTGAGCTATCTGGGCGCCTTTATCGCCCTCTCATACGCGCCACTGCGCCAGTTCATCACCGGCACCCCGAGTTACTTCTGGCCGGAGCGTTTCCAACGCGAGAACGAGAATGGCGTGCGGATTGAAGCCCTCAAGGTGCAAGCCTGGGTGGTCTGTCTGTTCATTGCCGCCAAGTCCATCTTTACCCTGATCAACCCGGAAGGGGCCGCCGCCCTCTATGAGCTGATCATCACCATGACCAACGTCGGCATGACCCTGCCCTACATGTTCCTCATCTACGCCTGGTATCGCTATCGCAACAACCCGGCGCTGGGCAAGGACCTGATCTTCTTCAAGAGCGCGGGTTCCGTGCTGCTGGCTACCATCATCAGCCTGATCCTGGTCGCCTTCGGCAACGTCTTTACCGTGGTCGCCCCCTTTATCTCCGGCGATATCTCCACCGGCGTCTGGACCATCATTGGCCCGCTGCTGTTCGTGGTGATCGCCATGCGCTTCAAGATAAAGCAGGAAGATGCCCACTAAACGATAAGCAATGCTCCATGCCAATCGGGACCGTTCTGGTCCCGATTTTTTTAGCGCCGGCTTCCGCTCGCCATCACGGCCAGCCCATAGTTTCAATGCAAAAAAAAGACTCCATGGAGACCTCTTTTACGCTCTCCTCGCCATCAGAGCGCGCTCAACGCCGTAAATTATCAATATCAAGGTGAGAATGATTGTGAAGCGCCAGTTCACGACATATAACTTAGCGAGATATCCCTGTATTTCGTCCGGTAGAGCTGATCATGATGATGCGTTCCCTCCTTCCCCTGTTGCTTGGCGCAGTAATGCTGCCGGCCACTATGGACAGTGCCCATGCCAACCCCTTTTCCGCCAGCAGCAAGAGCAGCAGCGGCTTTCTCGAGCGACGGGATGTGCCCAACCTCAGCTCGGCCGCTTTCGTGGTGGCCAACCACAGAACCGGCGAGGTGATCTCCGAGCGCAACGGCAACCGGGTCATGCCCATCGCCTCACTCACCAAGCTGATGACGGCGCTGGTAGTGCTGGATGCCAACCTGCGCCTCAACGAAATGCTCACCGTGACCAATGCCGACATCGACCGCATCAAGGGAACCGGCTCGCGCCTGGCCATCGGTTCCAGGCTCAGCCGCGCCGAAATGCTCCATATCGCCCTGATGTCCTCTGAAAACCGCGCCGCCTCGGCGCTGGCCCGCCACTATCCCGGCGGCCAGCGCGCCTTCGTCGAGGCGATGAATGCCAAGGCCCGCATGCTGGGGATGTGGAATACCCGCTACGCCGACAGCACCGGGCTCAACCCGCGCAATGTCTCCACCGCGCAGGATCTCGCCAAGCTCGCCGCCGCAGCCGCCTCCTATCCGCTGATCCGCCAGTACTCCACCGACGAGCAGAGCTATGTGCGCACCAACAAGCGCCAGCTGCACTACCTCAACTCCAACCGGCTGATCCGCGAAGGGCAATGGGAGTTCACCCTCTCCAAGACCGGCTATATCCGCGAAGCGGGCCGCTGTCTGGTGCTGGGCACCAAGGTCAATCGTGAGCCGGTGATCATGGTGCTGCTCAATGCCGAGACCACCAACGATCGGGTCGCCGACGCCAAGCGGATCAAAACCTGGCTGGAGAGCTCGGGCAGAACCACCCTGGCAGCCAACCAGAACAACATGCTAACTCACCAGTAAGCTCGAGATCCCCAACCAAGCGAGGCGCCCGCCTCGCTTTTTTTATCTGCATGAGCGCGCCTAAAAACGGGAGCTTGCTCCCGTTACAGGTAACACCTTCCGCCATCCCGTTACAAAACGTAACTACTCAACAGCGTGATTCACACTAATAGAATCAATTGGTTGTAAGTTTTCGGCAAGAATTTTAGCGTGCCATCACAACCCCTGTAGCGACGAGCCACCATGCGTATTTCCAGTATCGAGTGCGGGCGGGTACTGGCCATTCTGGCCGTGATGACCATTCACGTATCCCCCTTCGCCAATCCGTTCAATCCCGCCCTGTGGGGAAGCGGATCCTGGCTCTGGCTGAGCGGCACAATCAACCAGTTATGCCGCTTTGCCGTGCCGCTGTTTTTCCTCTGTGCCGGTTACTTTCTGCAGCCGAGACTAAGCCGCGAAGCGCCGCTGACCGTGGCCTGGCGCTACTGCCGCCCCTTGCTGATGCTCTGGCTGGTGTGGAGTCTGGTCTACCTGCTAGTGCCGTTCAATCCGCTTGCTGCCGTGCAGCAAGGCTATCTGGCCTCCCTGCGCGGGCAGTGGCAATTCCAGCTCGGCGACCCCCTCAATGGCTGGCTGGTGGGCGGCATGATCCACCTCTGGTTCCTGCCAGCCCTGATCATGGCGGTGACCCTGCTGGCACTCTGCTACCGCCTTGGCAGACCAGCGCTCGCCCTCTGGCTGGGTCTTGGCCTCTACCTGCTGGCGCTGCTGGGGGGCTCCTATGCCAAGCCGCTGCTGGGCGCCGAGTGGCCACTGCTCACCCGTAACGGCCCCTTCTTCTCCCTGCTGTTTGTGGCGCTTGGTGCCCTGCTGCGCCAGCGTCAGTGGCAGCCCGATGCCCGCACCGGCTGGCAACTGCTGCTGGCTGGGGTGACGCTCTATGGCTGTGAAGCCTGGGCGCTGCAGCACTTTGCCGCAGTGCCGCTCACCCGCCACGACTTCCTGCTTGGCTCCCTTCCCTGGGCTATCGGCCTGTTTGGCCTGCTGCTGGCCAACCCCGAGTGGGGCAAGGGCAGCTGGCTTGAGCGCCAGGCACCCAAAGTGCTCGGGATCTACTGCCTGCACATGATGCTGGTGGTCTGGCTCTTCGTGTTCGGCCCGCAGGGCGCATCCATCCTGTGGGAGATCGCCAAGGTACCGCTGCTGCTGGGAGCGTCTCTGCTGGCCTATCGCCTGCTGGCGGCCCTGCCCCTCGCCCGCCGACTGCTGCGCACCCACTGAGTCCGATATCCGGCCCGTCCTATCGGGCCAGATACCTCTTCACGTTTCGTCTCTTTCTCTTCCGCTACGCCCTTTTTCCCTCTCTTCGTTCTCGCGGTTTGCTGCAATGGCTCTGCTTTTCAGCCGAGCTCCCCCAACCGCACAACCCGCCTCCAATACTCCTCTCCATTTTCACCTTGCCAGACAAATGAAAATCAATATCATTGGCATCCCGCTTTGGCGGGTCAGGCTAATTATAATTAAATCAATATGTTCGAGCCGTCAGGTCGACATCCAAAGAGTCAATATTGAATATGCAGCACCCTCACTTTCGCAGAACGCTGGTCTCGCTGGCACTGTTGGGCACCGGCTTCACTGCCCAGGCCGCCGATGAAACCATGACTGTGGTTGGCAAACGATCCCAGCATCAGGAAGTTGCCACCGCAACCCGTACCAATACACCAGCCAAGCTGGTTCCCCAGACCATCGACAGCGTCAAGGTCAGCGAGCTGACCGCCTTCGGCCAACCAACGCTGAGTGAAGCCCTGAGCGGCATTCCCGGGGTCAACGCCAGCGGTGATACCCGCTTCGATGGGGTCAATATCCGCGGCTTCAGCGCCAGCAACGACTTCTATCTCGACGGGTTCCGCGACGACATGCAGTACACCCGGGATCTCGGCAACATCGAGCGGGTGGAAGTGCTCAAGGGCCCGGCTGCCGTGCTCTACGGCCGTGGCAGCACGGGGGGCATCGTCAACCGGATCAGTAAGAAGCCACAGAAAGGGCAGGAGTCCAGCGTCACCGCCCGGGTCGGCAGCTTTGACAGTCAGCGACTGGCCGCCGACCTCAATGGCGAGGCGAGTGAGCAGGTGCAACTGCGCCTCAACATGGCGCAAGAGGACAAAGATAGCTTCCGCAACGACGTGAAGAGCAAGCGCACCCTGCTGGCCCCCACCGCCAACTGGGAGATCAGCGACAACCTCAACTGGCTGGTGCAGTACGAGCGCAACGAACATGACCGCACCCCGGATCGCGGCATTCCCGGGGTCAATGGCCGTCCGGCCGATGTGCCGCGAGAGTATGTCTACAGCGATACCAGCCGCGACTTCATCGATGACGTGGCACAATCCACCCGCTCACGCCTCTCCTGGGATATCAACGATCAGTGGCAGTTGCGCCAGCAGCTCGGTTACTCCACCCTCGACAGCCAGTTTGACAACACCTATGTCACCAGCGTCAAAGGGGATCAGGTGACCCGCTCCCGCTGGCAGCAGGATCTCAAAGCGAAGAACCTGATCAGCAACACCGAGGCCGAAGGTCTGTTCCAGACCGGCCCGGTGGAACATCGCCTGCTGGTCGGCTTCGAGCAGAACTGGCAGGAGCGCACACCCAAGCTCTACCAGAACGCCACCGCCATCCCGTCCGGCAACCTCTACGACCCGGGCTCACTGCCTACCTACAATGGCGCCATGAAGCTCTCCAGCGACGCCAAACACAAGGTGCGCGGCAATGGCCTCTATCTGCAGGATCAGCTCAGCCTGGGTGACTGGCATCTGGTTGGCGGGCTGCGCCGTGACGACTTCACCGTCACCAGTCGCCGCTACGACCTCAACAAGGAGGAGAGCGTCTCGGTCAACAGCCTGAGCCCGCGCCTCGGTCTGGTGTGGAATCCCCTCGAGGATCACGCCTTCTATACCTCCTACAGCAAGACCTTCACCCCGGTGGGCGGCGAGCTGATCGGCATCACCCCGGGCGACAAGAACAACGGGCTGGAACCCCAGCACACCCGCCTCTACGAAGGTGGCGTGAAGAGTGACTGGCTGAACGGCAAGCTGGCGACCACCCTCTCCCTCTATCGACTGGAGATGTACAACAAGCGCACCAAGGATCCGCTGGATCCCACCAAGGTGATCCTCACCGGCCTGCAGCGCACCGAGGGTGTCGAGCTGAGCGCGCGCGCCGAGCTGACCGAAGAGATCTACCTGCGTGGCGGCTTCGCTATTCAGGATGCCGAGCAGGTCAAGGCGGATGCGGATCTGCAGGGCAAGCGCCCGATGAACGTCTCCCGTCAGAATGGCCAGCTCTATCTCGGCTACAAGAGTGGCGAGCAGGGCTGGTTCGGTGAAACCGGCGTAACGGCGGTGGGCGATCGCTTCGCCGACAACGCCAACACCACCACACTGCCCGGTTACGCCCGCTTCGATGCGCGCGTCGGTTATCGCTGGCAACAGTGGGAAGCCGAGCTGAGCGCCGAAAACCTGACCGACCACGAGTACTTCGTCAGCGCCACCAGTGCCAACCAGATCATGCCGGGCACACCCCGTCAGCTGAGTCTGACCGGTACCTACCGCTTCTGATCTCTGTGACAACCACCCCGACTGGCCAGCCCTTGCTGGCCAGTTTTTTTATGAAGCAACCACGATGAAACGCAGAAGAGTTCCCCTTCACAACAACAAATGGGTACGCCGCCTCCATGCCTGGGCCGGTTTTTTTACCCTCGCCCTGATGCTGATGTACGGCATCACCGGTCTCTGGCTGCAACACCGTGCCGTGTTGCCCATCCCCGGCCCCCACACCGACAAATCGAGTGAAGAGATAGTGCTGGAGGCGCCGCTCGCCAGCCCGGAGCAGCTGAAAAGCCTGCTGCAACAGCGCTATCCCGATACCTTTGCCGACGGGCGAACCATGATCACCCCGGCCCAGACCCTGCCCACCCCGAACGGCCCGCTCACCCTGCCCGCCAAGTGGGAGATGCGCGGTGTCACCCTCAGCCAGAGCGTGGCCGCCAGCTATGTTGAGGGTACCCTGCTGGTACGTACCGACCTGCAACTGGCCAACTTTGCCGCCAGCCTCAACCGGCTGCACCGCGGCATAGGCACCGGCCTCGGCTGGCAGCTGTTTGGCGATATCGCCGCCCTGGCCCTGCTGCTGCTCGCCCTCACCAGCCTATTTATGTGGACCAAGCTGCACGGCACACCCAGAGCCATCATCGCGCTGACGCTCGCAGGCAGCCTCGGTACCCTGCTGTTTGCCCTGCTGGGATAGTGCGGCAACCATGTTCTGATGCAGCAAGGTTTGGAAAAAACCGCAATAGAGACAGGCCGCTGGCGGTGATGCCGTCAGCGGCTATATCAAGGAAATGAAATAACGGATAGCGGGAAAAGAGAAGGGATACCAAGAGGTAACTGGAAGTACTGCCTGCTCAGCAGCAACCCACCAATGCGCAGGAACGCCAAAAAACAAAAGGCCATCATTGCTGATGGCCTTTTGTCATGAATTTGATGGTGCCCGGGGTCGGACTCGAACCGACACGGTTATTCACCGGCGGATTTTGAATCCGCTGCGTCTACCGATTTCGCCACCCGGGCAACTGCGAGGGATTATACGAATGGCGCGATGCCATGCAAGGTGTTTTTCGATTGAACACTCCCGTTTGTTCATTTATTCAACGCCTTGCTGATGCGGGGCCAGTTACATAGAATGCCGCCATCATCTTAATGGAATAAAAACGATGGCCAAGCCTAAAAAAGTCCAACAAAAATCCCCCTCTCCCGCCACTCAGCCATACCCGTCAGCAGGTCTGCTGCGTCGCCTCGGCGCCCTGATCTATGATGCGCTGGTGGTGACTTCGCTGCTGATCATCGCCGGCTTTATCGGCATGGGGGTCGCCAAGCTGCTGCTGGTCACCGGCATGGCCAGCGTACCGGCGGGTGAAGATACCGTCTGGTTGCTGACCCGCCACCCCCTGAGCCTGATCTACACCCTGTGGCTCGCCTTCGTCATCTGCGGTTTCTACACCTGGTTCTGGACCCGCGCTGGCCAGACCGTCGGCATGCGCGCCTGGCGGCTGCGCATTCAGAACGAAGATGGCAGCCATATCCGTATTACCCAGGCGCTGATCCGTCTCGCCACTGCCGCCTTTGGTCTGGGCAACCTGATGTGCCTGTTCAACCGCAAGCGCCCACGGGCGTTCCAGGATATCTGGGCCGAATGCGAAGTGATTGTGCTGAGCAAAGAGGCCAATCTGGAATTGTTGAACAAGTAATACCGGATCAATGCAATAACGAAAGAGGGCACCAGCAGGTGCCCTCTTTGTATTACCACGTGTGAATTACTGCTTGCGGCTGAGGATGTAGAAGGAGATGCCGCCAAACAGCAGGCTGGGCGCGACAGCCGCCAGAATGGGCGGTACCGCATAGACCAGACTGATGGGGCCAAACACCCGATCACTCACATAGACGGCGAAACCGGTCATGATCCCCATCAGCATCCGCGCCCCCATGCTCACCGAACGCAACGGGCCGAAGATGAAAGAAGAGGCCAGCAGGATCATCGCCACCACCGAGAGCGGTGACAGCAGTTTGCGCCACATCTCCAGCTTGTAGCGACCGGCATCCTGCTTGTTGGCGTCCAGGTAACCGATGTAGTCGAGCAGACCGGAGACCGAGAGATTCTCGGGGTCGATACTCACCACCCCCAGCTGCTTGGGCGTCAGCTCCGAGCTCCACTCCATCTTGTCGTGCTCTTCACTGCGGATCTGAGCTGGGTCGTCGAAGCGGGTAACCTGCGTCTGCTTGAGCAGCCAGTGATGCCTTTCAAATACCCCCTCCCGTGCCTGCACCACGTCGATCAGCTTGCGCTCGGGGGTGAAACGATAGAGGGTGATGCCGGTCAGGGCACCATCGTTGCGCACCCCGTTGATATTAACGAAGTTGTTGCCATCCCGTGCCCACACCCCGTAGGCCGAGACGGTAAGCCGCCCTTCCGACATGGCACCGGCACGGATATCATCCGCCATCCGTTTGGCGACAGGGGCCACATACTCCCCCATCAGTCCTACCAGGATCATCAGCGGGATCGCGGTTTTGAGCGCCGCCATTACAATACTGATCTTGGAGCGGCCCGCCGCCTGCATCACCACCAGCTCGGAGCTGGTCGCCAGCTGGCCCAGACCGATCAGACCGCCCAGCAGTGCCGCCAGCGGGAAGAAGAGCACCGCCTCCTTGGGCATGGAGAGCAACACATAGTAGAGAGCATTGAGCATGTCGTAGTTGCCCTCTCCGACAGACTTGAGCTGTTCCACATACTTGATGAGCGCAGCAAGACCAACGAGCGTGAGCTCACACAGCAGGATCGACATAAAAATGACCCTGCCGATATATCTATCGAGAATGCCAAACATCAGCGGTAGTTCCTATGTGGCTTCATCATTTTGATTTGTTTATGAAATATTTGCTCTTTACCCCGTTCCACCAGCTGGTGCCCTGCAAATTGAGGGGCAGGCCAATAAACAGCAGATAACCGAGCGGAACCAGGAACATCCCCGGCCAGTAGGGCAACCGGCCACTGTCGATAGCCGAGCGGGCAGCACTGAGCAGCAGGAAGTAGGAGAGATAGAGCATGATGGCCGGCAACAGCTTGGCGTAGCGCCCCTGACGGGGGTTGACCCGAGCCAGCGGAACTACCAGCAGGGTGAGCACCGGAATGGAGAGGGGCAGCGAGATACGCCATTGCAATTCACCCATCATGTCGTTTTCCTGGGTACCCAGCAGCTCCATGGTGGGTTTGGCCGCCGCCTTGCGGTTGGAGCGCTCCATCTCCTGCTGACGGATCACCAGACCATACTCGCGAAAATCGGAGATCTGGAACTGCTTGCCGGAGAAGTTGCCTTCATAGCGGGAACCATCCTTCAGAGTCAGCCACTGCAGACCATTCTCATCGATCGTCACCACCCCTTCGGTCGCCACCACCACCGAAGGGGGGTTGCTGCCTTCGGCCCGCTGCAAGATGAAGATCTTCTGCAGCTTCGAGCCGTTGTCGTTCAAATCCTGGATATAGGCAACCAGGCGCCCCTTATCGAGCTCCATAAAGCGGCCCGCCTGCAGGAAAGAGATCCCCGGATCCGACTTGAACTCGTCGATCACCTGATACTCTCGCTCCTTGGCCTGCGGGGCGATCCAGCCGGTGTTGAACGCTGCGACTGCAGCGGTCAGCAAGGCCAGCAACATGGCGCTGCGCATTACGAAACGGTGGCTGAAACCCACCGCATGCATCACCGTCATCTCGCTTTCGGCGTAGAGGCGACCATGGGCAAACAAAATGGCTAAAAAGAGACTGATAGGTAGCATCAACAGCGCCATATTGGGCAAGTTGAGCAGCAGCAGGGTGGAGACCAGACGTGTCGGCACCTCGCCATCGGCGGCATCACCGATGATCTTGATAAATTGTTGGCTGACAAAGAT
This sequence comes from Aeromonas sp. 600948, assembly GCF_049174875.1. NCBI lineage: Bacteria > Pseudomonadati > Pseudomonadota > Gammaproteobacteria > Aeromonadales > Aeromonadaceae > Aeromonas > Aeromonas sp. 600948. The sequence goes on along the minus strand of NZ_JAAKTY010000019.1, from coordinate 57,071 downwards.
AAGCAGCAATACGAATAACACTGCCAGCTGGGTTTTCAGGGTTTCCCTGAACAAATATCGGAAAACGATCACAGTCATTCCCAAGTAAACTTGTGTTTTTAGTCGAATGCCTGAAAAATAGGGCCGTATATTGGATTTTTACCAGTTTGAACTGCGGAGCCTGTGGCTGTTCGCTCCGCCTCTGATACCCCAACAAGCACCGCATTATTCAATAAAAGGTGCCTTTTGTCTTTAGGATGTAGGAGATTCCATGGAGTTCAGTGTAAAGAGTGGCAGTCCAGAGAAGCAACGGAGCGCCTGCGTCGTAGTCGGCGTATTTGAGCCGCGTCGCCTCTCTCCGGTTGCCGAACAACTGGACAAGATCAGCGATGGCTATATCAGTTCGCTGCTGCGCCGTGGCGACCTGGAAGGGAAACCAGGCCAGATGCTGCTGCTGCATCAAGTACCGGGCGTGCTCAGCGAGCGCGTACTGCTGGTCGGATGCGGCAAGGAGCGGGAACTCGACGAACGCCAGTACAAGCAGATCATCAACAAGACCATCACCACCCTCAACGAAACCGGCTCCATGGAAGCGGTCTGCTTCCTCACCGAGCTGCACGTCAAGGGTCGGGATACCTATTGGAAGGTGCGCCAGGCGGTAGAAACCACCAAGGCGGGCCTCTACAGCTTTGATCAGTTCAAGACCAACAAGGCCGAGCCACGTCGCCCGCTGCGCAAGCTGGTATTCAACGTGCCGACGCGTCGGGAACTGACCATTGGTGAAAAAGCCATCGCTCACGGTCTAGCCGTGGCCAAGGGTGTGCGGGTCTGCCGCGACGTGGCGAACATGCCGCCCAACGTCTGCAACCCGGCCTATCTGGCCTCCCAGGCCCGTCGTCTGGCCGATGCCTACGACAACATCACCACCAAGGTGGTGGGCGAGCAGGAGATGGCCGAGCTCGGCATGAACTCCTACCTGGCGGTGGCCCGCGGCTCCGATAACGAAGCCATGATGGCCATCATCGAATACAAGGGTCATCCGGATGCCAAGCCCATCGTGCTGGTCGGCAAGGGTCTGACCTTTGACTCCGGCGGCATCTCCATCAAGCCGGCCGACGGCATGGACGAGATGAAGTACGACATGGGTGGCGCCGCCTCCGTGCTCGGTACCATGCATGCGCTGGCCCAGCTGCAACTGCCGATCAACGTCATCGGCGTGCTGGCAGGCTGCGAAAACATGCCGGGTGGCAACGCCTATCGCCCAGGTGACATCCTCACCTCCATGTCCGGCCAGACCATCGAAGTGCTCAACACCGATGCGGAAGGTCGTCTGGTACTGTGTGATGCGCTGACCTATGTGGACCGCTTCGATCCGGAAACCGTGATCGACGTGGCGACCCTGACCGGTGCCTGCGTCATCGCGCTGGGCCACCACACCTCGGGTCTGCTGGCCAACCACAACCCGCTGGCCCACGAGCTGCTCAACGCCTCCGAGCAGGCGGGTGATCGCGCCTGGCGTCTGCCGCTGTTCGACGAGTATCAGGAGCAGATCGACAGCCCGTTCGCCGACATGGCCAACATCGGCGGTCGTCCTGCCGGTACCATCACCGCGGCGGCCTTCCTGTCACGCTTCACCAAGAAGTACAACTGGGCCCACCTGGATATCGCCGGGACCGCCTGGAAGAGTGGCAAGGATAAAGGCTCCACCGGTCGTCCGGTGCCCCTGCTGACCCAGTTCCTGCTGAACCGGGCTGGCGTGGATATCGAAGAGAAAGAGTAACTCTCCGGCCCCTGCCGATGGCTGCATCGGAAGGGTTGGCGTTACCCTGAACCACAAGGAAGAGGCCCGCCTCTTCCTTGTTTCATTCTTGAATCAGTGAGTTGCGGACGGGAAACGCCCCGTCAGCCTCATGAGGCGGTCAACACTCCGTCACCGCAAAACGGGATCAACCTGATGAGCCAAGTGACCTTTTACCTGATGAGCGAACAGGATGACGCGCAGGCCTCTGCGGTCGAGCGACTGGCCTGCACTCTTGCGGCCGAGTCGTGGGGCGCGGGCCATATCTACCTCTTCTGCAACGATGAGGCCCAGGCCCTGCGCCTGGACGAGCTGTTGTGGCAACTGCCGCCGGAGCGCTTCGTGCCGCACCAGCTGCAAGGCGAAAGCGGCATGGCCCCGGTGGAGATCGGCTATCAGCCACCGAAACGGCGCTACGCCCGCCTCATCAATCTGGCCACTGCGACACCTTTGTTTGCAGGACACTTCGCTCAAGTGGTAGATTTTGTCCCCACTGACGAAACACAAAAGCAGCAAGCCCGCGAGCGCTACAAGCACTATCGCCAGGCAGGCCATACCCTCGAAATGAGGGATCAGCCCGTCCTTGCCGCACCGGATCCGGCGCAGCCCTGACTGCAACCAATTGATCCATAAAGAATCAACACCAGACTCCATCCATCCAGATTACGGCGAGACCATGGAAAAGACTTTTAATCACAACGCCATCGAACAGGCGCTCTACCAGCACTGGGAAGCCCAGGGTTACTTCAAGCCCCACGGCGACACCAGCAAAGACTCCTTCTGCATCATGATCCCGCCGCCGAACGTCACCGGCAGCCTGCACATGGGTCACGCCTTCCAGCAAACCCTGATGGATACCCTGATCCGCTACAACCGCATGCAGGGCAAAAACACCCTGTGGCAGGCAGGTACCGACCATGCCGGTATCGCCACCCAGATGGTGGTTGAGCGCAAGATCGCCGCAGAAGAGGGCAAGACTCGCCACGATTACGGCCGTGATGCCTTCATCGACAAGATTTGGCAGTGGAAAGAAGAGTCCGGTGGCACCATCACCCGCCAGATGCGCCGTCTGGGCGACTCCGTGGATTGGGAGCGCGAGCGCTTCACCATGGATGAGGGGCTCTCCGCCGCCGTGCAGGAAGTGTTCGTCCGTCTTTACGAAGATGGCCTGATGTACCGCGGCAAGCGTCTGGTGAACTGGGATCCGAAACTCAACACCGCCATCTCCGATCTGGAAGTGGAGAACCGCGAGATCAAGGGCCACATGTGGCACCTTCGCTACCCGCTGGCCAACGGCGCCAAGACTGCCGAAGGCCAGGATCACCTGATCGTCGCCACCACCCGTCCGGAGACCATGCTGGGTGATACCGCCGTCGCGGTAAACCCGGAAGACCCGCGCTACAAGGCGCTGATCGGTCAGCACATTCTGCTGCCGCTGGTGAATCGTCTGATCCCCATCGTTGCCGACGAACACGCCGACATGGAGAAGGGCACCGGCTGCGTGAAGATCACCCCGGCCCACGACTTCAACGACAACGAAGTGGGCAAGCGCCACAACCTGCCAATGATCAACATCTTCACCCTGGACGCCCACGTGCGTGCCGAGGCCGAAGTGGTCGACAGCAACGGCAACCCCAGCACCGCCTATGACGCCGCCCTGCCGACCGAATTCGCCGGGATGGAGCGCTTCGCCGCCCGCAAGGCCATCGTCGCCAAGCTGGACGAGCTGGGCCTCTTGGCCGAGATCAAGGATCACGTGCTGCAACAGCCTTACGGCGATCGCGGTGGCGTGCCCATCGAGCCGATGCTGACCGACCAGTGGTACGTACGCGTGGCACCGATGGCCAAGACCGCCATCGAGGCGGTGGAAGATGGCCGCATCCAGTTCGTGCCAAAGCAGTACGAAAACATGTACTTCTCCTGGATGCGCGACATTCAGGACTGGTGCGTCTCCCGTCAGCTGTGGTGGGGTCACCGCATCCCTGCATGGTATGACGACGCCGGCAACGTCTACGTGGGCCGCAGCGAAGATGAAGTGCGCGCAAAGCACAGCATCCCGTCCGTGACTACCCTGCGTCAGGACGAAGATGTGCTCGACACCTGGTTCAGCTCCGCCCTGTGGACCTTCTCCACCCTGGGCTGGCCGAACAACACAGAGGCGCTCAAGACCTTCCACCCGACCGACGTGCTGATGAGCGGCTTCGACATCATCTTCTTCTGGATTGCCCGGATGATCATGATGACCATGCACTTCATCAAGGACGAAAACGGCCAGCCACAAGTCCCGTTCAAGACCGTCTACATCACCGGCCTAATCCGTGACGAAGAGGGCCAGAAGATGTCCAAGTCCAAGGGCAACGTGCTGGACCCCCTCGACATGATCGATGGCATCTCGCTGGAAGCTCTGCTGGAGAAGCGCACCGGCAACATGATGCAGCCGCAGATGGCCGAGAAGATCGCCAAGCGTACCGCCAAGCAATTCCCGGAAGGGATCGATGCCCACGGTACCGACGCCCTGCGCTTCACGCTGGCAGCGCTGGCCTCTACCGGTCGTGACATCAACTGGGACATGAAGCGCCTGGATGGCTACAACAACTTCTGCAACAAGTTGTGGAACGCCTCCCGCTATGTACTGATGAACACCGAAGATCAGGATTGCGGTTTTGCCGGTGGCGAGATGCAGTTCAGTCTGGCAGATCGCTGGATCCAGTCCCAGCTGCAAGTGGCCATCCGTGACTTCCGCACCGCCCTCGATACCTATCGCTTCGATATCGCGGCTGGCGTGCTGTACGAATTTATCTGGAACCAGTTCTGTGACTGGTATCTGGAGCTGACTAAGCCAGTGCTGACCAAGGGTTCCGAGGCCGATCAACGCGCTGCCCGCCACACCCTCGTCAGCGTCCTCGAGACCCTGCTGCGTCTGGCGCACCCGATCATCCCGTTCATCACCGAGACCATCTGGAAATCGGTCGCCCCGCTGGCTGGCGTACACGCCGACACCATCATGATTCAGGCCTTCCCGGAGTTCGACGCCGCCAAGGTGGACGAAGCCGCGATGGCGGATCAGGAGTGGGTGAAGGAGTTCATCGTCAGTATCCGCAACATCCGCGCCGAGATGAACGTGGCCCCGAGCGTGCCCCTCAACGTGCTGCTCCAGTGCGATGCCAAGGATGCCCAGCGCGCCGCTGACAACGAGGCCTTCCTCAAGTCGCTGGCCCGTCTGGAGTCCATCCGCGTTCTGGCGGACGGTGAAACCGCCCCGCTGTCAGTGAAGAAGCTGATCGGTGCCACCGAGCTGATGATCCCGATGGCCGGTCTCATCGACAAGGATGCCGAACTGGCCCGTCTGGCTAAAGAGGTTGCCCGTCTGGTGGGCGAGTGCGGCCGTATCGAAGGCAAACTCGGCAACGAAGCCTTCGTCGCCAAGGCGCCGGAAGCGGTCATCGCCAAAGAGCGCGAGAAGCTGGAAGATTACCGTCTCCAGCTGACCAAGCTGGAAGCCCAGCAGGCCGAGATCGCCGCGCTGTAAGCACCGCCCCAACCGATACAGCAAAGCCCCCTGACCCAAGGGGGCTTTTTCATATCCGCGCTTCTCGCTTCAGCTCACCAGTAGCCAGCCGCAGAAGCCGAGATAGAGCAGACCCACCAGCGCCAACCGCCCGGCGGTCATCACTCCCTTTCTGAACCCCCACCAGAGCAACCCCACCGCCAGCAGCGTCACCAGCGAGGAGGCCATCATGGCACCATCCAGCAACCAGGGGGTGAAGATCAAGCAGAAGGCCTTGGGGATAGTGCCCTGGATCATCATGGCCCCGGAGATATTGGCCAGCGCCAGCCGATTCTTGCCCTGTCGCACCCAGATCAGCACGTTCATCAGCTCCGGCATCTCGGTCGCCACCGGACTCAACAGCAGGGCCGCCAGCACCGGCGAGAGGCCAAACAGTTCGCCCATGCTCTCCAGCTGATGGACAAACAGCTGTGCCGCCAGCGCCACCACCACTAACGCAGCCAGCGTCTGCAGCAGCACCTTGCCAAGAGGCGGGATCCCGGCATTTGGAGCCAGCTTGAGGGGCTCAGGCAACTCGACCTCATGGCTGTCGCTCTGCTTCAGCTCGCGCCTTACATAGACGAGGTAGACCAGCAGGAAGAGCGGGGCCAGCCAGCTCTTGCCGGTAAAGGCGACCAGACCCAGTACAGTGGCCACCAAAAAGATTCCCATAAACCAGCGCTGATCCCGGCCAATCTCGCGCTGTACCTCCCCATTGATGGCGCGCTCGGTACGCCCCATGCAAAGCAGCAGAGTGAGACCGACCGCACCATAGCCGATGGTGGCCAGCACCAGCGGCCCGCCGAGGGCGGCGCCGATGCCGATCTCCTGCTGGGCGGTTGTATTGCCTATCAGCAGGGCGGTCAGGGTGACGATGCATTCGGGCAGCGCCGTACCCAGTGCAGCCAGCAGCGAACCAGTGGCACTTTGCGAGAGTTTGAAGTGGTGTCCGGTCCATTCGATGCCGTTAACGAAGTATTCGCAGGCAAGGTAGATGGTGACCGCAGAGACGAGAAATAACAGCAGGGTAATCAACATAATAGATACCGCCAGGCGAGCAGAATAACCGATGGACCCGACATGGCTCGCCCGGCTGGCGTGCATATCGAGGCCAAAGGTCTTGCAGAGCGATAGTGCCTATCGCCGCCCATGCCATGGATGCGAGGATCCAAGAGTGTTGACATGGGCCCGGCCCGGAATACGGGCGGGTTGCTACTCCCCAATGACTGAGGGGACGTTTTACCAACTCGACCGTCACCTCACAAGGCAAATTACTGATAACTCATTCAATAAGTTGTAAGGAAATGTATCGCCAGCCTCCCCTCCCCGGCGCCATTACGCTGTTGGCACACCGATTGCTGTAGGTAGTTCACTATCCACAACAGTTTGGGAAGGATGAACAATGAAACGGTGGATCCAACATTTCTATCAACTCAGCCGCCTCAATTGGCTGATGGTCTGGTTGTTGCTCTGTTGCAGCATCATTTTGCTGTTTCCGGCCGGGCTGATGAAAGGGGCCGTCAGCCAGTGGGCTGCGGATCATGCGGCCTGGCTGGGGGTCGGCATGCTGATCGCCATCTCCTACTTCTGCAGTCAGGGCTTCCTGATCGCCTGGGAGTGGGCTTGCGAAGAGTGGCAGGCGCGCCGTCAGCAGGACCAGCTGGCCCAGATGATCGGCTTCCTCGACTTCAACGAAAAGGCGGTGCTGCGCGAGTTCGTGCTACAGCGTAAAAGCGTCATAAACTTGCCGATCACCGAGCCCGCCGTCAAAAACCTGATGGATGCCGGCGTCCTCACCTATGCCTACGGCAAGCCGACCCGAGATAAGGATGACGAGAACCAGATCCGCGCCCTGATGATCGCCCTGCCCGCCCGACCGCTGCTCACCTACAAGGTGCTGGGGCTGTCGCGTGGCAAGATGAGCGACGAACAGGTGGAGCAGATCATGAACGCCCGCCCCAAGTTCGCCCAGAAGGGGTTCCAGCGCTAACCGCCGCCCAACCGCCAGATGCAAAAGAGCCGGACACTGTCCGGCTCTCTAATTTCTGCGCGATGCTCTGTACCATCCCTTACGTCTTGTTGTGCCCTAACCCTTTAGGCTGGAGCAAAAGCTCACATCCGCAACCTTGGTCACCGGATCGAAGCTGTGATAGAGCTCGAAACAGGGTCGATCATCAAATTCGAAACCGGCCGCTACCACCTCACCGATATGTTGCTGCCAGAGTGCGGGGTACTGGGCCGGGTCGGTCACGGTAAAACGTGACTGGCCATAGCGGCCGCCCGCCAGCTGCTGGATCTCCACATTGCCACTTCCCCTGGTGCCCGCCGGCACGGTGACGCAAATATCGGTGCGGCGCTGCTGGGGAGCCGTCACTTCGGGGTTGTCGTGGTAGATGAAGATCCACTCCCCTTCGGCCAAGCCCAACCCGACAGCCCATTGATAGAGCTGGTCACACACCGGCTCATAGCCTATGCCGTAAGGGCCGGTGACCCGGATATAGGCCAGAGTGCGCGCAGCCATCTGTTCGGTTTTCATCTGTAGCCTCCTTTCACTGGAACGGCCTTCAGCATAATCAGAGACCCGGGCAGCCGCGTGTCCATTCTTGCTCAGTTGCAAGAGTGACGGCTGGCGGCGCAACATCCCCGGTGCCATGGCAAACTGCTTGCGAAACGCCTTGGCAAAGGCCTGTGAGCTGGCAAAACCGGCCGAGAAGGCAATCTCGGTGATCGGGTCGCGACTGTAGCAGAGAGAGCGAGCAGCCCGCTCCAACCGCAGGCGGCGCTGCATCTCGGTCGGGGTTTCACCGGTGACGGCGGTAAAGACCCGATGAAAGTGATAGCTGGAGAGCGCCGCAAGACTGGCCGCCTCACTGAGGCAGAGCTCGGGATTCTGCTCCAGCGCCCGGATCACCGGGCGCAATCTGGCCTGATAATCGACCATGCCATTAGCGACTGACGCCCCCCGCAACTCTGGCCATATAGAACACATCCACATAGCGCCCTTGCCGGAAGGCATAGTCACGAGCCAGCCCCTCCTGCGTGAAACCGAACTTGCGATAGAGCGCCTGTGCGGCCTCATTGTCGGTATAGACGGTCAGCTCAATCCGGTGCAGGTTGAGCCAGTTATCGGCCAGATCCAACGCCGCAGCCATCAGGGCAGAGCCCACCCCCTTGCCTGCCCAGTCATCCCGTACCCCCATACCGATACAGGCCACATGCTTGCGTCTCGGATTGGGCTCAACCAGCAGCGAGAGCTGGCCTACCAGCAAGCCGTCAACATCGGCGACCAGTGCCACCACGCTGTCACTCTCCAACCGCTTCTGCCACTGGCTAAGGGGAGACATAGGCAAGTGCAAAGTGCCCGCCTGGGCATTGGGCATGGCATAGAGATCCCGCAAGGCGGGGGCATCGGCGGATTCGGCATGACGGATGGTAATCTGCATATGAGGCTCCTTCTCGAAACGTCCATCATGCATCATCCATCGCATCAGTCCATACAACCGGCACGGTCAGAGTGATTTATTGTCGGCAGACAGGGCTGCACACTGAGCCATTCAGCCAGTTTCATAGGTGAAAAAAAACGGAGCAAACGCTCCGTTTTTCAATGCTTTATCAATCCCGGACGGAACGCGCTTCGCGCTCTTGCCGCTCCCTTGCCAACAGGCGTTTGTACCACCAGCTACTGCGACGACGTTGTGCATTGGAAGAGCGACGAGCCATTTCTTAGGTTCCAGCCAAGAGTAGAAAGGAGCTGCATTATGCGACAGGGATCACGTCCATGTCTTTAGCTGGATCAAGAAAAGCCTCACTGGCCCCCTGAAATCCTCTTCTGGTTTTGCTGCCATGTGGCCACTGGCAGCACCATCGCAGGGGAACGCCAGACTCTCAGGCCCACTCCAGCAATCAACCCGGCCCCGAGTTTACTTGACGGATAATCATACAGCCTGCTGGCATTGTGGAACCAATATGGTAGCCTGCCAGCGCCTGTGGGCAGTCTCTCGCTGCCACGCGCAAACTCCCGGTGAATTTGTCACGTCCTGACAAAATATAACCTTATTTATCAAATCGTTATTTGGATATTATCCCAATGCGTATCATGCCGTTGCTCAAGGCTGCCTGCCTGAGCCTGATGTTGTCCGCCTGCGTTGCTCCATTGCTGATGATGAGCCCCACCAGCCAGCTGATGTGGGCCCTGCTCAAGCCGCTGGTCGGCTTTGACCCGAACGAGGTCAATCTGTTCGAACAACCCCTGATCAAGGATCGGATGACCGCTATCCTTGGCCCCAACTACGACAGCACCATGCAGTTGCTCAAGACGGCCGACAAGTTACAGCAGGAGGGGCCGCTTTTCTATGTGGTCTCCGAGTATGCGCCCGTGCCGGATATCGCCAAGCAGGCGGGGATGGTGTGGAACTCGCAAACCAACCAGATGTCTGTATTGCTGCAAAAAGGGGATGGTACCACCCTGACCTTCGGCGAAAATCTGGCGGGCACGGCACCGACCTGGCCAACCGCCATGCAGGGCTGGCAGACCCCCACCAACCAGCTCACCCCGGCGGCTAATGCCCTGACCGGTACGGCAACCAGTCAGAGTGGCGCCTCCCCCTTCTCCCTTGGCAGCGCGCTGGGCACAGTGACTCGCGGCGTCACCGGCTCGCTGACCAACAGTGCAAGTCAGGCTATCAGCGGCGCAGCCGCCAACGCCACAGGGCAGGCCACCCAAGCGGTAAGCCAAAGCGCGACCGATCTGACCCGTAGTGCAACCACCGCAGTCACTGCACCCGCCAAACAGGCGGTGAGCAGCACCGCTGCGACCGCAACGCAAGAAGCCACCAAGGCCGTTGCCACTCCTGCCAAACAAGCCGTCAGCACCGCCGCCGCAACCGTGACGCAAGAAGCCACCAAGGCCGTTGCTGCTCCTGCCAAGCAAGCCGTCAGCAGCGCCGCTGCGACCGCAACGCAAGAAGCCACCAAGGCCGTTGCCGTTCCTGCCAAACAAGCCGTCAGCAGCGCAGCTGCGACCGCGACGCAAGAGGCCACCAAGGCCGTTGCCGCACCTGCCAAGCAAGCCGTCAGCAGCGCCGCTGCGACCGCGACGCAAGAGGCCACCAAGGCTGTTGTCGTTCCTGCCAAACAGGCCGTAAGCAGTGCCGCTCCCCATACGGCCGGAGAGAGCGCCACCGATGCCGCCATAGCAGCAGAAGCCGAGGCTCGCGCCAAGGCAGAGGCGGAGATGGAGGCCCTGCTAAAATAAACCGACAGGTCACCGCAAGGTGGCCTGTCGCGGTATCCGCGACCCGACTATGAACTTCCGGCCAAGGACACATAGACTGATAGGTAATTCCCTGCACAAGGAGTGCGCCATGCGATCCCTGCTCGCGGCCCTTATCGCCCTGCTCCTGCTGACCAGCTTCCCCGCACGGTCCGCATTTATCTATTACTCGGAGCAGAACATGCCCCTCAACGGGCTGGACAAGGAGGGCAAGCCCATCGGGCTGGCAGTTGAGCTGCTGCGGCTGATGTGGCGCGAGCTGGGGGAGCCGGAGCAACCGATCCAATTTCTGCCATGGGCCCGCGGTTGGTATCTGCTGACCCAGCAACCGGAGGCCGTTCTTTTTACCACCGCCAGAACCAAAGAGCGTGATCCCCATTTCCTATGGGTTTGCCCCATCAGCCACTCGCGAGTGACGCTGGTCGGACGAAAACAGGATGCCCCCAGAGTGGCCAGCAAAGCGGATCTCGCCAAGCTGCAGATCGGCGTGATGCAGGCGGATGTCGGGGAGCAGTTGCTGCTCAACCGCGGGATCAGCCCGGGCAATATGATGTCGGTGGAGCGCATGGAGCAGGTGGTACGCCAGCTCATCATGGCCCGTACAGATCTGGTAGCAGGCAACGAGGTGATGTTATTCCATCAACTGAAAGCTCTGGGATTTGCCGCGGAAGATTTCATCTCTGTCGCAGTGCTGGAGGAACAGGACAACTGCTTTGCTTTCAACCCGCGGGCGGATCGGCAGCAGGTCGCCCGGTTGCAACAAGCCCTCGATCAGGTTCGTCTCGGTAGCGAATACCGGCAGTTGATGGAACGCTACCAGCGACTCAGTAACCTTCCCCAAAGCGATAAGCCGCTACCGAAGATCGAGTAACCCCGGTTCATCCTCTTCCCTCTGTGGTGATCAGATGGTTGAGGAAGAGATGAAACAGCTCGGCCCGCGAGCCGAGCCGCAGCTTGCCATAGAGATGCTTGCGGTGATTCTTCACCGTGCCGCTGCCAATCCCGAGCGCTGCGGCAATCGCCTCCGTATCCAGCCCCTGCAGCAGCAACTCCGCCACCTGCCGCTCGCGCCGGGTAAGCCTATCGCCCCCCACACTCGCCATCGCCTGCTCCACCGCACTCCGGAGGCTGGCGCTGTCTGGCAGCACAGTGCCCTGGGCCAACAGCGGCTGGCTCTGCCGCCACTGCTGACGACAGAGCGAATGTACCAGCGGGAACAGCTGCTCCAGCCTTACCAGCTCGTCACGGCTGAGGGTACTGCGCTTGTCGAGTCGCCCGAGAAACAGCATCAGCGTCAGTCCGTCCCGCACCGGCAGGATCAGCCCCACCTCCTCCTGCCAGCCGGTGGCCTGATAGAAGTGGTGGCGATATTCGGGATCGAGCCGCCCTTGGGAGACCTGCGCCAGGGTCCAGACGCCGGCAGGCAAGCCCTGCTCCAGCGCCTGCATAAAGGGATCCTGACTGAAGTGGCTGGTGAGGTAGCGATCAAAGAGCAGAGCCCGCTGATGGTTGAGGTTGTCGTAGAGGTAGACGGGCCGCTGCCCCACCCCGAGCAGCAGGGCGCAATCAAACGCCACCTGCTGCTGGATCAGCCGCACCAGCGCCGCCGGAAAGGCGCTGCTGTGCAGGGCATCGACCACCTCGGTCATGCTGCGGGTCAAGGCATCTGTGGTGAATGGCTGGGTCATGTTGGCACGTTTCCGGTGACGGGGAGCGATTCTCCGCTATGGCTGAATACTAGCACGAGAGTGGCAAAAATGTCCCTCAGGGGACATATCCGCCACCAGCCAGAACGGCGAGGATGACGGCTTTTCCCCTGTTGTTGGAGCACACATGATCAACCCCCACCTGCTCGATGAGCTGACCGAGCGCGGCCTTGTGGCCCAGAATTCCGACCCGGCGGCCCTGGCCGATCATCTTGCCACCTCGCGCACCGTCTATTGCGGGTTCGATCCCACCGCCGGCAGCCTGCATATCGGTCATCTGGTGCCGCTCTTGATGCTGCGCCGCTTCCAGCTGGCGGGCCACACCCCGGTGGCACTGGTGGGCGGGGCAACCGGCCTTATCGGCGATCCCAGCTTCAAGGCGACCGAGCGCAGCCTCAACAGTGCCGATACTGTGCAGGGTTGGGTCGCCAGCCTGTCGGCCCAAATCAGGGCGCTGCTGCCCGCCGATGATGGCCTGTCGGCCCCGCAACTGGTCAACAATGGCGACTGGATGGGGCAGATGTCCGCCCTCGATTTTCTGCGGGATATCGGCAAGCACTTCTCGGTCAACGGCATGCTGGCGCGGGAGTCGGTGCGCCAGCGACTGGCCCGCCCGGATCAGGGCATCTCGTTCACCGAGTTCTCTTACGCCCTGCTGCAATCCTACGACTTTGCGGTGCTGCACCAGCGGCTCGGTTGCACCCTGCAGATTGGTGGCAACGACCAGTGGGGCAATATCACCAGCGGCATGGATCTGACCCGTCGCCTCCATCAGGCGCAGGTGCACGGCATGACCCTGCCCCTTATCACCAAGGCGGACGGCACCAAGTTTGGCAAGACCGAAGGGGGCGCGGTCTGGCTCGATCCGGCGCTCACCTCCCCTTACGCCTTCTACCAGTTCTGGCTCGGCACCGCAGATGAGGATGTCTACCGCTTCCTGCGCTACTACAGCTTTATGCCGCTGAGCGAGATTGATGCACTGGAGGCGGAAGATGCGAAGCGGCAGGGGCGAAAGCAGGCCCAGCAGGTGTTGGCGAACGAGCTGACCGAGCTGGTACACGGCAAGGCGGCGCTGGCGGCGGTGCAGCGCATCAGCGAGTTACTGTTTAGCGGCGATGTGGCCCGCCTCGGCGAGAGCGATCTGGCCCAGCTGGCGCAGGATGGCATGCCGTGCAGCACCGTCAGCGGCGAGACGGATCTGGTCAGCCTGCTGGTCAGCTGCGGTCTGGCGAACTCCAAACGCATCGCCCGCGAGCTGCTGGCGGCGGGCGCTATCAGCCTCAATGGTGTGCTCAAGCAAGATGATCAGCTGAGTGCCACTGATCGGCTGTTTGGCCGCTACCTGCTGCTGCGCCGGGGCAAAAAGCAGTATCACTTGGTGGCGTGGCAATAAGCCGCAGGGCGGGGAGCACAGCCTCCCTGCCCGCCCCCTGAATCCCTTTTGACTCCCGAGTTGCGATCCCCCTCACAGCCTCTCCCGTCAGCAGCCACCATACTGGCACCGGCGAACATGGAGTACGCCACACAATCTGTTCCTCACGAATCAACAAGGATGCTGATGATGAAGAGATGGCTTCTGGTGCTGCTCTGCACCCTGCCCATGCTGGCACACGCCAGCGGATACACCCAGACCCGCTACCCCATAGTGCTGGTGCACGGCCTGTTCGGCTTCGACAAGCTGCTCGGGGTCGATTACTTCTACGGCATTCCGCAAGCCCTGAGCCGCGATGGCGCCAAGGTCTACGTGGCTCAGGTATCTGCTACCGCCAGCTCCGAGCAGCGGGGGGAGCAGTTGCTCGCCCAGATTGAACTGCTGCTGGCCGCCACCGGCGCCGAGAAGGTCAACCTGATCGGCCACTCCCATGGCGGCCCGACCATCCGCTATGTCGCTTCGGTCGCCCCCGAGCTGGTCGCCTCCGCCACCAGCGTCGGCGGGGTCAACTACGGCTCCGAGATTGCCGATCTGGTACGGGCCAATGCCGCCCCCGGCTCGGCCGCTGAGAAGCTGGCGGCCGCCGCAGCCCACGCCCTCTCCGACATGATTTCGCTGCTCTCGGGCGGGAGCCAGCTGCCGCAAGATCCGGTCGCCGCCCTCGATGCCCTCACTAGCAAGGGGGCCAGCCAGTTCAACCAGCGCTACCCGGAGGGGCTGCCCAGCCGCTATTGCGGCGAGGGGCCGATGCAGGCCAGCAACGGCGTCTACTACTTCTCCTGGAGCGGGCGCGGCAACCTGACCAATCTGCTGGATCCGGTGGATCCTGCGCTGGCGCTGACCGGCGCCTTCTTCAAGGAGCCCAATGACGGGCTGGTCGGAGTCTGCAGCAGTCACCTCGGCAAGGTGATCGGCACCGACTACCGGATGAACCATCTGGACGAAGTGAACCAGTCATTCGGCATCCACCATCTGTTCGAGACCGATCCGGTCACCCTCTATCGCCAGCATGCCAACCGTCTCAAGGAGCTGGGACTATGAAGATCGCCACCCTGCTCGTCGTGCCCTGCGCCATCACCCTGCTGCTTGGCGGGGTGTTGCTCTGGCCCACAGCACCGACGGCAGACTCATCACAGGCTCAAACCAATCAGCATGCACAGAGCCACCCGCACGATCCCGAGCAGGAGGCCGCCGATGCCCTGCAGGCGCGCTATCGCACCTTTGTCTCCGCCCAGAGCAGCCTGACGGTGCCCACCGAAATCTCCCTCGCCAGCTTGCAGATCCTGTTTGACGAGCGGGAGCAGCTGCGCCAGCAGAGCTTTACCCCGGCCGAGCAGGCCCAGCTGTTTGCCGAGGATCGACTGATGGAGCAGCTGACCCTGCGCCGCAGGGCGCTGGCGGAAGCAAGAGACAGCGACAAGTCGCAGCTGGCCAGCGAGCTGGATCTCTGGCTGGCGGAGCAACCGGGCTGGTTTCGCGAGGCTGAGGCCAACAGCCGTCTGCTTGAAGAGTTGCAAGAGCTGGCACAGATGGAGCCAGCCAAACGGGATGCCCTGCTGCTGGAGACGGGGGGGCCGGAAGCGGTGGATCGGATGCGCCAGCTGGAGCAGAACCGGCAAGGGTTCGAGGAGCAGCTCAGCGGCTTTCTGGCCGAACTCAGGCAACTGCCGAACGAGGCCCGGGCCGAACAGCAACAGGAGCTGCTGGCCCGCTGGTTCGAACCCGGACAGTGGCGCCGGGTCGAGGCGCTCACCCGGCTCAAGCTGGGGGAACAATGAGCCAATGACAAGGGGCCCACGATGGGCCCCTTGCTGTGGTGCACTTATTGCGGCTTGTTGGTTGCCGGTAAAGATTGCCAGGTGAGGCGGGTCACCTGAGTGCCCTGCACCTCGCACTTGAGGCTCAACTCCTGCCACCCCTTATCCTGACGCAGGGAGACCTCCCCCTCGATCCCCTGCTCGCCAATCTTCAGCTTATCCTGCTCGAAGATCACCTTGTCGCCATGGGCAAGATCCATCAGTTTGCCGTTGCAGAGCCAGTGAGCGAGATCCGCCCCCTTCAGCTTGACGCCACCCTTGGCCGCCCTCTGCTCGGCCGCGCTCGGCGCGAACAGCTTGCTCAGCTCGGCGGCCCGCTTGGTGAGCCACTCCTGACGCTGCTGCATGCTCATCTTGCTGACAAACTCGGCGGGCTGGCCCTTCTCGTCCAGCCATTGGGTCAGCTTGCCGCTGTCGTCAAAAGCGAACTGGGCGGCGGGCTCTTTGACCCCGAACAGCTTGCCGCCCTTGAAGTAGTAGCGGCTCTCCCCTTCCAGCTTGCCCAGCTCGTTCATGATGGGCACGGCGATGATGACGGGGGCGCCATCGATCCAGGCCTTGATATCGACGCCGTCATGGCTGAATTGACGGATATCGAGGGCGCTCTCGGCCCCCTTCTCCATCAGGGTAAACTGCTCGGCGAGAGAAGCGGCCAGAGAAGGGAGGGAGCAGAATCCCAGGGTCAGCGCGATCGCTGTGTTGCGCATTGAGTTGTACATAACACTCCTGTGATGGGCCATCCGGCCCGTGGTTAACTCTCTGTCAGCCAGGCCCGCAGCCCTTCCCGGTGAACATCGCTCAGGGGCAGGGATTGGCGGGTCCGGTAGTCAAAATGGATCAGGGTCGTTTCGGCGGTGACGGCCAGTTCGCCGCCCTGCCAGGCCTCCTGCCAGACCGTAAATGAGCTGGTGCCGATGCGGCGCACGCCGGTCTTGATGGTGACCGGCTGGCCGTAGAACAGCTCCCGTTTGAACTGCACCGTATAGCCCGCGATGATCAGATGCCAGTTATGCACATCCAGATCGGGGGAAAAGATCCGGAACAGGGGATCCCGCGCCGATTCGAACCAGACCGCCGGCACCGTATTGTTGATATGGCCGAGGGCATCCGTCTCCTGAAAGCGGGGTTGGATCTGCATTTCCAGCATGGGTTGACTCCTTGTCATTGAACCGCGATCAGGCTAACGCGCCCCGCATCAGGACTCAAGCCTCCCCGTCTTATCCCAAGTGCTGACAGCCAGTTCCGGCCGCAACCAGGCGCTGCGAAAATCGAACCAGCCGAGCGCCGTCATCCGCACCCCGTGCACGCCGACCCGGCTCTCCAGCTCCAGCCAGTGGTGGAACAGCGGCACAAACCAGCTCTGCTGCTGCACAGTTGCCAGCAGGGCGCGGGGGCCAGGCTCCTCACCGCTGGCGCGCCACTGCATCAACCCTTGCCACAACTCATGCTGACTGCTCCACACCTTGCGCAGCAACGGGGTGCCCTGCAACCAGGCGTAGGGGGCAAAGGGGCCGGCATGTTCGAGGTTGAGGGTGCCGAGCCAGAGATCCACGTCTTCATCCTCGCCACTCACCCAACGACCGTAATCGAGGGTGCGCACCTCGAGCCGGATCCCCTGTTCGGCCAGCAGGCTGCTCATGGCGTTGGCGCACTCGTTGAACTCCAGATGCTGGTTGAAACAGGCCAGCACCAAGGTCGTCGGCAACTGCGCCGGTGTGGGCAAGGGCGCGGGCAGTGCTTCGCGCCAGTGGGGCAGCAGACCGAGGGCGCTGGTCCAGCCCCGTTGCAACTCGGGGGCGACCCGCCCCATCAGGGCTACCGGATTGAGCAGCTGGCCGAGCCACTGGCGCAGCGAGGGATCCTGCAAGGATCCGGAACGATCGTCCTGCAGCAGGAAGTAGCAGCCCGACTCCAGCTCTGATTCGCCGCGCATGGTACCGAGCTCAGGGCTGTCGCGCCCCAGCTGCAGGTGGGTCTCCAGTCGCTCCGCAAGCTCAGGCAGCATCCAGATATCGATCTCGTCGAGCAGGGCGCGCAGGCCGAAGTAGTCGTCAAACGCCGCAAGGCAAAGATGCAGGGGATCGTTGGCGGCCACCCGGTATGGGCCTGTGCCCACCGGTTGCAGGGCAAAGCCCGCCTCCCCCTTGAGCTCCCGTGGCAAAATGGTCGCCACCGGCTCCGCCAGCAGGTGGGGCAGCCAGGGATCCGGGCTGTCGAGATAGAGATCCAGCGTGCGCGGCCAAGGGCTCTCCAGCCGATCCAGATGGGCGAACAGCGGGCGATCCCGCAGGGCCAGCAGACTCTCCATCACATCCTCCACCACCAGCTCGCGGCCGTGGTGAAAGCGCACCGCCGGGCGCAGATAGAAGCGCCAGTGACAGGGGCCCAGACACTCCCAGTGGTGGGCCAGATCCCCTTCGATTTCCCCATTTTCCTCATTTCGCCGGGTGAGGCCGTTGAAGATCTGGCGGCTCAGGTGAATTTCGGAGCGGCGCATCGGGCCGGTGGGCAGCAACTGCGGCAGCGGCCGGTAGTAGGGCACCCGCAGGATCTGGCGCCCCTCACGGGTGGCCTGACCGAGCTGTTCGATCAGCAGCGGGGTGAGCAGATCGAGGCGATCCTCGGTCAGCCGCACCGCCTGTGCCAGCTGGCCCTGACTGAGCAGATCTCGCAAGCGGCGCCGGGTCAGGCTCTCCTGACTATCGAGCAGGGTGAGCCGGGAGCGCCGCCCCCGCCCCGCTTCCGCCGACCAGCTGAGCCAGCCCTGATCCTGCATCCGCCGCAGCAGCAGGCGGGCGTTGCGCGGGGTGCAGCAGAGCAGATCCGCCACCTCGGCGATGCTGATCTCCCGCTCGTCGCTGCCAAGCAGCTGGGCGAGTCGTTGAAATTGCTGGTAGAGGCGACCGGTCGGCATAAAAGAGGAAATCCTGTTGCTATAAGTCATCAGTTTTTACTTCCGCATTTTAGCTCAATACTGCTGATGAACGTGAGAACCACAGTAGAGGAGCACCATCATGAGCCACGCCAACCCCCTCAAACCGAACCGGGTCCAGCAGACCTTGCGCCGTTACTTCAAGCGGATCCTGCCGCGCCCGCTGGCGCTCATCGAGGATCCCATGCAGCAGCTCAACCGCCTGATGCAGTGGGATATGAACCAGATCGATGACAAGGAGTATCGCCGTCGCCTCTGAGCACGGCAGGCCTGCCCGCCACTCGGGACGCGCATCCCCTGCGGGCGACATTGCTTTGCCGGATCTTGCTGTTTACATCGGCCACGGGCCTGATAGATTGGACGTCTATCCATCTATAACTGCGACAAGCAACATCCAACAAGGAGTGTGTGATGAAAGATGCGACCCTGGCCCTGCACCACGGCTTTTCCAGCGACCCCACCACCAAGGCGGTCGCCGTGCCCATCTACCAGACGGTGGCCTACGAGTTCGAGAGCGCCCAGCACGGGGCGGATCTGTTCAATCTGGCGGTGCCGGGCAACATCTACACCCGCATCATGAACCCCACCAACGATGTGCTGGAGCAGCGGATGGCCGCGCTGGAAGGAGGGATTGCCGCGCTGGTGGTCTCGGCAGGTTCCGCCGCCATCACCTACGCCATTCAGGCGCTGACCGCCGCCGGTGACAACATTGTCTCCACGCCCCAGCTCTATGGCGGCACCTACACCTTGTTCGCCCACATGCTGCCGAGTTTCGGGGTCGAGGTGCGCTTCGCCAAGGATGACAGCGCCGAAGCCATCGCCGCCCTCATCGACGACAAGACCAAGGCGGTCTACTGCGAGAGCATCGGCAACCCGGCGGGCAACATCGTCGATCTGGCCGCGCTGGCCAAGGCAGCCCATGCCCGTGGCGTGCCGCTCATCGTCGACAACACGGTCGCCACCCCGGTGCTCTGTAAACCCATCGAACATGGCGCTGACATAGTCGTCCACAGCCTCACCAAATATGTCGGCGGCCATGGCAACTCGCTGGGTGGCGTCATCGTCGACTCGGGCAAGTTCCCCTGGGCAGATCACGCCGAGCGCTTCCCACAGCTGACCAAACCGGAGCCCTCCTACCACGGGGTGGTCTACACCGAGGCCTTTGGCCCGGCCGCCTTTATCGGGCGGGTACGCACAGTGCCACTGCGCAATACCGGCGCAGCGCTGGCGCCAATGAACGCCTTCCTGCTGCTGCAGGGGCTGGAGACCCTGAGCCTGCGCATGGAACGCCACGTCGACAACGCCCTGCGGGTTGCCAATCACCTCAAGCATCACCCCAAGGTGGCCTGGGTCAGCTACGCCGGTCTGCCGGGTCATCCCCACTATCTGCTGGCAGAGAAGTACATGGCCGGTCGCCCCTCGGCCATCCTCTCGTTCGGTCTGAAGGATGGTTACGAGGCGGGCGTGCGCTTCTACGATGCGCTCAAGATCTTCAAGCGGTTGGTCAACATCGGCGATGCCAAGTCGCTGGCCTGCCACCCCGCCTCCACCACCCATCGCCAGTTGAGCGAGGAGGAGCAGGCCAAGGCAGGAGTCAAACCTGAGATGATCCGGCTCTCGGTAGGGATCGAGGCGATCGAGGACATTCTGGCAGATCTGGATCAGGCGCTGGAGGCCTGAGTCTGGTGTTGAGCGAGCGGGCATCAGCCCGCTCTTTTTTTACTGCCGGTGAACCGCCCTCCTCACCCGCTCGTATACCCCATCCTGCCACCGAATCGAGGTCATTATGATAGTCCTGCACCACCTGAACAAATCCCGCTCCCAACGCATCATCTGGCTGCTTGAAGAGCTGGGCCTGCCCTATGAGATCAAGGCGTATCAGCGCGACACCACCACCTTTCTGGCGCCGCCCGAGCTCAAGGCCATCCACCCCCTCGGCAAGTCGCCGGTCATCGAGTTCGACGGCCGGGTACTGGCAGAATCGGGCGCCATCACCGAGTACCTGGTCGCCCGCTACGCCGCCGATCGGCTGGCTCCGGCACCAGATAGCCCGGAGTATCCCGAATACCTGCAGTGGCTCCACTTTGCCGAGAGCTCGGGGATTCTGCCGCTGCTGCTCGACATGTTTGTGCGCAAGGATGGCAGCCCGATGCGCTTCCTGCCGGACTACGCCAGGGCGGAGTGTGCCAAAGTGCTGGGCTACCTCAATGAGGTACTGGCGAATCGCCACTATCTGGTGGGGGATCGCCTCTCCGGCGCCGACATCATGAACTCCTTCCTGGTGGATCTGCTGGCGCAAAGCGGCCAGCTGGCCCACTTCCCGCATCTGCAAGCCTATTGGGAACGCCTCAATACCCATCCGGCCCGTCAGAAGGCGGTAGAGCTGGAGCACGAGCTGGATCAGCGCCCCTGACCCAACAGCCGCCATGCAAAACGCCCCGATAGTCGGGGCGTTTTTGTTATGCAGCGAGCGCGGTTTACTTGGTCGCAGGCACCTTGTCCCGGCGCGACTTCCACCACCAGCGCAGCCGGATCTGGGAGATCAGCATCCCCGCCAGCATCAGGGCGCAACCGGCAATGGCACGCTCGTCCAGCGTTTCATCCAGCAGCAATACGCCCCCCACGGCGGCAAAGACGGTCTCCAGACTGAGGATGATGGCGGCGTGGGCCGGATGGGCGCCCCGCTGCCCCAGCACCTGCAGGGTATAACCCACCCCGACCGACACCAGCCCGGCATAGAGCAGCGCCTGCCAGCCAGCTACTGCGCCAGCCACGGTCGGAGTTTCGATGACAAAGGCGGTGGCGAGACTGAGCAGGCCGCACACCACAAACTGCACACAAGCCAGCTTGATGGGGGCCACCCGGTTGGAGTAGTGATCCACCAGCAGCAGATGGATCGCCCAGAACAGGGCGCCAATCACCTGCAGCAGATCGCCAAAACCGATGGTGAACTCGTCGGTCACGCTCAACACATAGAGCCCGCTCAGGGCAATGAGGGCTCCAATCCAGGTATTGGTACCCGTCTTGTGCCGCAGCAGCAGCCCCAGTACCGGCACCAGAATGATGTAGAGCCCGGTGATGAAACCGGCCTTGGCGGCAGTGGTATAGAGCAGCCCCACCTGCTGCAGGGATGCGGCACAGAACAGCACCAGTCCGGCCAGCACACCACCGGTCAGCAATTGGCGATGGTCGCCAGTGGCGACCACTGGTTGACGGGATTTGAGCCACCAGAGCAGCGGCAGCAGGGAGAAGGCACCGAGCAGAAAGCGCAGGCCATTGAAGGTATAGGGCCCCATATGATCCATCCCGAGGCGCTGGGCGACAAAGCCCATACCCCAGATGGTGGCAGCCATCAGCAACATCAGATTGGAGCGCATGGCGATTCTTCCTTAAATCGGCGCGTGACGGGTTATCCAATCCAAGATACCTGCCTCCCTACCCTCTTGTCTTTAGAGCGATAGCTGTTTTGTCAGCACGGCCAGCAGGGCGACCATTACCAGATTGCCCCGCAGGATCCAGACCACCCGGAAGTACTGCTGGATCGAGATCATCGGCGCCTTGCCCAGACGCAGGGCACGACGCCAGCGATAGAAGAGGCGACTGGGATAGTCGAGGGAGCCGACAATCAGCAGAAACAACCCCACTTTGAGACCGTGGGCAGGATGAGCAAAGAGCTGCGCCACCGAGCTGGCGTGTTCGAGGGCCAGCAGACAACCGGTGGCAAAGATGGAGAAGAGCGCCAGCGCCGCCACCGCATCTGCCAGCAGCAGACGGTGTACCCGCAACATATTCAGGCCGCGACGAAAGATCAGATACTCGACACAGAGCGCCAGGACCAACAGCATGATGCCGCCGTAGTGAGCCATCAGGAGCAACGTGGGGTTCAGCATTGAACGGATCTCATTTTCTGCCTTTAGACGGGCGGGACGGCATCATATATGCTGGTGACACCCGAGCTGAAAAGGATCTGTGCATGTCCCCCGCCAAGCCCAAGCACACTTGGTCTTTAATCACCCGCATGCGGCTGGGCCTCCTCCTGCTCTTTATTCCCGTAGTGTTGCTCGGCAGCATCTACTACCTGCATATGGAACGTACCCTGCGCCTCGAGCAGCAACAAAACCTGATTGCCCGCAACACCCAATATCTCCATACCCTGCTCGAACCCTATCTGGAGACCCTCAAACGCCAGTTTACGCTTATTTATCAGCAGGTAAATTATCAGGATTTCAGCGGCCCAGAGATCCTTAACGGCGAGCGCTACCTGCAACAGTGGCAGGCCTATCACGAGGTGATGGAGCTCGACTACGTCTATGTAGGAACCGAGCATCGCCAGATGCTGATCCACCCCACCTGGCAGGCGGACGAGAAGTTCGATCCCAGAACTCGCCCCTGGTATCTGCTGGCAGCCAGCCACCCGAACCGGATCGTCTGGACCGATCCCTATTACGACTACACTCTGGGTACCCTCACAATGGCGCTGGCTCGGGTAATTCAAGACCCTGACGGCAAGCGAGTGGGGGTGCTCTCCCTCGATACCCAGCTCACCCCGCTCGCCAACTGGCTCAACAACCGGCATGAACAGAGCCATCATCTGGGCAAGGGCTATCAGATCCTGATCAACCATGACGGGCTGGTGCTGGCTCACCCGGATCGCGAACAGGTATTCAAACCGCTCACCCACCCTGAATGGCTGGCACACATGCAACAGCCGCAAGGTTTCTTCCTCGATAATGCCAGCGGCATGATGGTCTCCTACTACCGTGTCCCCGAGCAGCGCTGGTTCCTGCTCAGTGTCGAGCCCACCGCCAGCATGCAGCAGGTGATCGACAGCGTCTCCATCAACGTGCAGCTGATGATTGCCGTTGCCTGCTTTTTCTATCTGCTGCTAGCCCTGCTTTGGGCCCGCTACTTCCGCCGCATGCTGGGGGAGATTACCCTGTTGATCCGCACCAGCCGCTCTGGCGGGACTGCCTATCATGGCAGCCGCATGCTGGAGCTGGCCAAGGTCTATGAAGAGATGGATGCCGCCAGTCAGGACTTTGCCCAGATCCGCCAGCAAGCCAATCAGGACAAACTCACCGGTCTCTACAACCGCCGCTTCTTCGACGAGTGCCTGCAGAGACAGCTCAGCAGCGGTGCCCCCTTCCTAGTAGTGATGTTCGATCTCGATAACTTCAAACAGGTCAACGACACCTTTGGCCACCAAACAGGGGATATAGTGCTCAAACGGGTGAGCAAGCTGGGCATGAAAATGTTTGACCAGTGGGGCTGGCTCTGTCGTTACGGTGGCGAGGAGCTGGTGCTGATCTTGCGCCTGGAGATGCAAATGAGTGAGGCCACCTCGCTGCTGGAGAGCTTCAGACTTGCGGTCACTCAACTGGAGTGGCGAGAGCCGGAACTGACCATTACCCTCAGCGGCGGGGTGGCCTTGAGCCACTCCGGGCTCTCGACCAAGGAGCTGATAGAACTGGCCGACAGCGGGGTTTATCAGGCCAAGCGGGAGGGGAAAAATCGCATCTGCTTCCCCCAGCGTCGCACCTGCGACGTGACGGAAGAGGATCCTTCCCCTAACCTTGATTCTACCCGGCGGCCCCCCCGGCAGGAGGGGGGGTGAGCACAACCGGGGGAAAGAGACAAGGGAGAGGCAACTGCCTCTCTCAGTTGTTTATGTCGCTATTCTTGCCGTGCTTTAAGCCTGTTTGAGCACGCGACTCAGCGCCGCCACTCCCACACCGGCCAGCCCAGCTCCTCGGCTTGCTGGCGCAGCGCGGGGGCAGGATTGACCGCATGAGGATGGCTCACCGCCCGCAGCATGGGCAGATCGTTGTGAGAGTCGCTATAACCAAAGCTCCCCAGCCAGAGATGGTCCCTGCCTGCAAACAGCTGGTTGATGCGGGCCACCTTGCCCTCGCGAAAGCTGAGGGTGCCGCGAGTCTGGCCGGTCAGCATCCCCTCCTCCTCATCGAGCAGGATGGCGACGCAGTGATCCATCCCCAGCATCTTCGCCATGGGGGCCACCAGATGCTCGCCGGAGGCGGAGATGAGCACCAGATCGTCGCCCCGCTCCCGATGCCATTCGATACGCGCCAACCCCTCGAGGTAGAGGCGCTCGCGCAGCACCTGCTCGGCAAAGCGGGTAGAGAGCGAGTCGAGCCACTGGCGCGTCTTGCCCGCCAGCGGTTGCAGGGTGAAGGCCATGTACTGGTGCATGTCCATCTTGCCCTGATGGTAGAGGGACATCATGGCCTGCTCCTCCGCGATCATGCTGGCGGGCGCCAGCTCCTCGGCCACCATGTACTCCAGCCAGAGGCTGGCGGAATCCCCCGCAATCAGGGTCTCGTCCAGATCAAACAGTGCCAGTGCCATGAGGGCTCCTTGCAGTGAAAATGGAAATGAAATGCGGCCTCATGCTACCTCACAGAGTTGATCCCGGGCCACCGCCAGGGTCACGGCACTGCCGGTGGCCAGCAGATCGCCAGCCGAACGGTTGAGGCAATCCACCGTCAACAGCCCCGCCTCGCACTCCACCTGATAGCGGATCACGTTACCGAGCAGCTGTTGCTGGCGAACGATGCCGGGCAGGCTGGGTTCGCTGCTGGTCGCCCCGGCGGGCAGCAGGGTAATGGACTCCGGCCGCAGTGCCAGCTTGCCCTGAAAACGGGGGCCGAACAGCGACTTGCCCTGCTCGGCGCCAAGCAGGTTGTAGTTGCCGATAAAGCCCGCCACAAACTCGCTGGCGGGGCGGGTATAGATCTCCTCCGGCGTGCCGCTCTGGACGATGGATCCCTTGTTCATCAGGAAGATCCGATCCGACATGGTGAGCGCCTCCTCCTGATCGTGGGTCACGAAGATGGTGGTGAGCTCGAGGCGCTGCTGGATCTCGCGGATCTGCTGGCGCAGGCTGCGGCGGATGCGGGCATCCAGCGCCGAGAGCGGCTCGTCCAGCAGCAGGATCCGTGGCTGCACCACCAGAGCCCGGGCCAGCGCCACCCGCTGGCGCTGGCCGCCGGAGAGCTCGGCCGGATAGCGGCGCTCGAAACCGGTCAGCTCCACCAGCGCCAGCGCCTCTTTCACGCTGGCCGCCAGCTCCCGCCCCGGCTGGGGTTTCATCTTGAGGCCGAAGGCGACGTTTTCCCACACCGTCATGTTGGGGAACAGCGCATAACTCTGGAACACCATGCCAATGCCCCGCTTCTGGGGTTCCTGCCAGGTGATATCTTCACCGGCCACCCGCACCTGACCGCCATCCACCGGAGTGAGCCCGGCCAGCGCCCTCAGCAAGGTGGACTTGCCACAGCCGGAGGGGCCGAGCAGGGTCACCAGCTCCCCCTTGCGAATGCCGAATTCGATCCCCTCGAACACCGGCGTATCGCCGTAGGATTTATGCAACTGATTGACTTCTAAATGAAACATCTTGGATCACCGATGAAATCTGTTGGCCGCCCAAGTGAGCAGCAGGGTCAGCAGGAAGTAGCTCATCACCAGCGCACTGGTGAAGTGGCCAGAAGTGGCGCGCATGTTGTAGAGGTAGACCTGCAGGGTCTCGTAACGGGTGCCCACCAGCATGTTGGCAAACACGAACTCGCCGAGCAGGAAGGAGAGCGAGAGAAACAGCGCCGCCAGCAGCCCCTTGCGCAGACAAGGGATCACCACCAGCAGGAAGGCGCGCCGACTACTGGCCCCCAGCAGATGGGCGGCATCCATCAAATCCCTGAGCGGTACCCCTTGCAGGCTGTTGGCCAGCGCCCGATACATAAAGGGGAGCACCACGGTGAACCAGGTGCCGATCAGGATCCACGGCGTGCCGATGATGGGCAGAACGCCATCGGCGTAGATCTGCAGCAGCCCCACTGACGAGACCACAGGTGGCACCGCGAAGGGGAGCAGGATCAACAGGTTCATCCAGGGATCCAGCTTTGGGAAGTAGTAAGCCACCACCAGCACGGTCGGTACCAGCACCAGGGTCCCCAGCAGCAGAGTGGCGAAGCAGACCAGGAGGCTGCGGCCAAACGCCGCCAGAAAGCGCGGATCGCCCCACAGCTTGAGATACCAGTCGAGGGTGAAGCCATCCGGCAGCAGGGTCGCCCCCCAGCGGGTGGAGATGGAGTAGAGAAACGTGGCCAGCAGCGGCAGCAGCAGGGTGGCGACCAGCCCACCCAGCACCCACTTGGGCCAGCGCGGCGTCAAATCATGCATGGGATTGCCCCTTGTTCACATAGCTCTTTTTCAGCAGCCACTGGTTGGCGGCCGTCACTACCCCCAGCAGCACCATCAGGATCACCGCCAGCGCCGCCGCCATATTGGGTTCGAGGAAAATATCGCCGGAGACCAGACTGGCCACCCGGATGGTCACCAGATTGAAGTTTCCGGTGGTGAGGGCGTAGGCGGAGGCATAAGCCCCCACCGCGTTGGCAAACAGGATGATCAGGGTGCCGAGCAGCGCAGGTGTCAGCACCGGCAGTGCCACGTGCCACACATATTGTCCCTTGCTCGCGCCGAGCAGCGCGGCAGCCTGTGGCCACTCATCCTGCAGCGCATCGAACGCCGGATAGAGCAGTAGCAGAGCGAGCGGGATCTGGAAGTAGGTGTAGATGAGGATAAGGCCGCTACCCGAGTAGAGGTTGAAGCCGTCGATGAGGCCCCAGGATTTGAGCAGCAGAGTGACCGCACCGTTGATGCCGAGAATGATGATAAAGGCGAATGCCAGCGGCACCCCGCTGAAGTTGCCAGTCATGGTGACGAAGGCCAACAGTACCCGCTTGACCCGCTCGCCGCTGTGGCGCAGCGCCGCCGCCCCGAGGGTGCCGATGGCAAGCCCCGCCAGACTGGCGATACCGGCAATGCGCAACGAGTTGCCGAACGATTGCAGGTAGAAGGGGGAGCTCAAAATCTCCCGGTAGTAGTCAAGGCCCCAACCATCTGGGGTCTGAAAGCTGCCCACCAGCACCCACACCATGGGAGCGAGCTGGAACAGGATCATCAAGAGGATAAACGGCAGCAGCACCAGCGCGGGCAGCCAGTGGCGGCGCACCTTCTGCTTGGTTGCCACAGGTTGATCCGCGAGGATCTCGGTGGTTGCAGGCATCATCAGTGCACCTCACGCATAAAGGCCGCCTTGAGCAGCGGTGGCGCTGCCGGCTTGTCGTGGGAAACCCCCAGCAGATCGGCCATCAGGGCGCAGAGCTGGGTCTGGGCAATCGCCACCCCATCCGGCCAGCGCTCGATAAAGGCATCGCCAAACAGCCAGAGTGGCACGGTGCGCTCTTCCGGCAGGGTGCCGCCGTGGCTCAGATCGTTGTTCATGCCGTGATCCGAGGTGATCACCACCTGATATCCCTCAGCCAGCCACTGGGGCAGCAGATCGGCCAGCAGGCTGTCCATGCGGCGCGCCTGATTGCGGTACTGGCGGGAATCGAGGCCAAACTTGTGGCCCGCATCGTCCACCCCCATCGGGTGGATCAGCAGAAAATCGGGATCGTACTGGCTGCGCAGCCATTCCCCATCCATCAGCAGATGGCTGTCGGGATAGTTGTCATCCCAGTAGAAGCAGCCGTGCTGGATGGGCAACTGCTCGTCATGAGTAAAGCGATCACGGGCAGCCAGCCAGGGGCTGCGGTTGTAGAGTTCGCTCACCCAATGGTAGGCCGCCGCTGCGGTGCGTTTACCCGCGGCGCGGGCCAGATGGAAGATGGAGTCATGCAGACTGAGGCGACTCACCCCGTTGTGGGTGATGCCGCTCACCACCGGCGGCACGCCGGTCAGGATGCACTCGTAGAGAGGCCGAGAGAGAGACGGCAGGGCAGCATTCAGGGTCGTATGCAGGCCCCGCCCCGCCTCCACCATGCCACCGAGGTAGCCCATGGTGTGGGCTACCTCGGCTGCCAGACCATCCACAAGTACCACTATCACCTTGTGTTGCACTGGATTCCCTTACTGCATGTTGATCATGACGGTTTCTTGCCACTGGCGCGGCAGGGCTTTGGAGCTCTGCTCCCAGGCGGCGTGATCCTGCACCGGCTTGGCATTGGCGTACTGCTCGGCTGGCAGCAGCTTGGCCTTCACATCATCCGGCAGGGTCACGTTGCTGCGGATCGGGCGGGCGTAGCCGCGGGCCAGGTTGATTTGACCGGCATCGGAGAGGATGTATTCACGGGCCAGTTTGGCGGCGTTGGGGTTCTTGGCCCACTTGTTGATGATGGTGGTGTAACCGGCGATGACGGAACCGTCGCTTGGGATCACCACATCAAACTTCTTGGGGTCGATCTGGTCGCGGTAGTTGAGGGCGTTGAAGTCCCACAGCACACCCACTTCCACCTCGCCCTTCTCGATATTGGCGATGGTGGGATCGTTCAGGGAGAGACGACCCTGCTTGGCCAGCTGACCGAACAGCTCCAGTGCAGGTTTCAGATTCTTCTCGCTACCGCCGGTGGCATAGGCCGCCGCCAGCACGCCGTTGTTGGCCTGGGAGGCTACGCCCACATCACCCAGGGTCACCTTGTAGTCGCCACCCAGCAGGGATTGCCAGCTGGTGGGAGCGGCCTTGACCAGATCCTTGTTGATCAGGAAGGCGATGGTGCCGGTATAAGCCAGCATCCAGTGACCGTCCGCATCCTTGGCCCAGTTGGGAATGTCAGCCCAGGTGGAGGGCTTGTAGGGTTGGGTAACACCCTGCTTGACCGCAACCGGACCGAAGGCGCCGCCCACGTCGCCGATATCGGCGGTGGCATTGGCCTTCTCGGCGGCGAACTTGGCGATCTCCTGCGCCGAGCTCATGTCGGTATCCTGATGCTTGATGCCGTAGATGCTGCCCAGCTGCTGCCAGGTATCCTTCCAGTTGGCCCAGCTGTCGGGCATGCCGATGCTGTGGAGCTGGCCCTCGCCGCGAGCGGCCTTCTCAAGATCTGCAATATTTTCGGCGGCAAACAGCGGTTGACTGATGGCCACCAGAGCCAGTGCACTTGCGATCACGCTTTTCATCATCCCATCCCTCTGGACTAGGTCAGTTAAGGTTCGAGAGGGATGCTAGAGGGGAAATATGACGGTCGCGGGGCGCTTTGATGGCAGTTTGATGACAATCACCCTGTCATGGCGCTGTCATCCACAGCGGTTACAACTCTGAACCCGAGTGAGGCTGGACTACTCCAGTAAGGGATTGGCCAGCCACCCGCCTTCTGAATAAGCAACAGGGACAAGAGTGTGACCGAGCCGAGATTGAGCGAGCAGAGAGTGAACGAACAGAGCATGGCCGATGGCCGCTCCTCCTCCAAGTGCGAACAGATTTGCCAGACCCTACGCCGCTATATCGGCAGCGGCCAATTGGGGGCCGGGCAGCAGCTGCCCGCCGAACGGGCCCTGAGCGAACGCTTCGCCACCACCCGCATCACCATCAAGGAGGCGCTCTCCAGCCTCGAAGCGGACGGCCTTATCTACCGGGCCGAGCGGCGCGGCTGGTTTGTGGCGCCACCCCGCCTCACCTACGATCCCGCCATCCACACCCACTTTCACCAGTGGATCGGCGAGCAGCAACGCACCGCCGAAACCCGGGTGCTGGCCCACGGCAGCGAACTTGCCAGCAGCGAACTGTGCCGCTGGATGGGGCTGGAACCCTTCACTCCACTTTATGAGATCCGCCGCCTGCGCCTGATCGACGGTCGCCCGGTGCTCCACGTCAGCCACCACCTGCTGGCGAGCCGCTTTCCCGATATCGCCAGCGCGCCGCTGGCCAGCTCCCTCACCGAGCTCTATCAGCAGCGCTATGGCATAGGCCAGGGTGGGGCGAGTCTCGAGATCACCCCCTCGGCGGCGCGCGGCGCCATCGCCCGCGCCCTCAATCTGGCGGAGGGGAGCGCGGTGCTGCGGCTGGTGCGGGTCAACTACGACGAGCGAGGCGGTCTGGTGGATTGCGATATCGAGCACTGGCGGCCGGATGCCATCCGCATTTGTCTGGATACGCGAGCATTGCAGCCGCTCGCAGGCAAGCTGCAACAAACCCGGGTCGCCGATTAGGGAAAATATCCAGAGCACTGTCGAGCACAGTGGCGATCCGCATCTGCCTCGATAACCGGGTGCTGCAACCGGTCGCAAGCAGATCGCATACCGTTCAACTCACGGAATAACCAGACTCCAACATGGCGGATCCCGCAGGATCCGCCGGGATCAGTTGTCGATATTGGGGATCATGTCGTCGAAGCTCTGGTAGCCGCAGTCGGCCAGTTGCAGCGACATGGTGTAGGTCTTGGCGTGCTCCTGCTGGCCGATGGCGGGGCGGTTGAGCTTGATCTCCTGATGCCAGTACTCCTTCATCCGGTCGATCAGCGCCATCGCCTCCCCCTCGTTGAGGTGCAACTGGCAGAGCGCCATATAGTTGTTCGACTTGTGCATGTTCTCCACCAGATACTCCCCCAGCACCGACATCGCCTGCCGTGCCTGCTGGCGGGCGAAACGGCTGTGCTGCTCGAAGCTGATCCGCTCGCTGATCAGGAAGTGGTAACTGTTGTCGATACCAAGCTGCAAAATGCCGAGCTTCTCCAGCTTGCGCAGATAGAGGTAGCAGGAGGCATCGGTCAGGCCGTACTCCCGCTTGAGATCGATCAGCGTCTTGTCGCGCCAGAAGATATTGGCGAGAAAAGCGTAGAGCCCCGGCTCATTGTGAAACGCCTCGTCCTGCTCCTGGGTAAAGACGGCGCGGCGGCTCTGGGCGTCCTGAGTGCGATCCAGCAACTCCTCGAACGAGAGACCCACCAGATGGCAGATCTCCAGCAGAGTATCAAACGGCAGCGAGGGCTTGTTCATCATCCGTTTCACGGTCGCGATGGAGACACCCATGGCTTCTGCCAGGGTCTGATAGCGGATCCCCTTGTCGGTCAGGGTCTTCTTCAGGGTGTCGAGAATATTGTTGGCCAAGGTCTGGCTGTAGGTCATGCCACTCTTCCTTGTTATCGCACTTTCATTGCATGGTTATGCCGAGTCAGCTTCTGACCTGTTTTTACCTTCAAGGCTCAGATATTGACACCGAAAAAACAGCCTAGAGAAAAAATCGCCTACAACGCCCATCAGGACAGACCAGTTGAACGATGAGGTCGCAAAATCTGACACCAGACAGTGCATATCTTTCAACCCGCAAACATTTTGCTAGTGCTGCATAGAACATCGCGCATAATCGAAACGTATCGAATTCAAGACCCTTCCTGGTTGAGAAATCGATTGTTTGCTTCCAAATTTTTATCTTTTAAACCGCAAGGTTTTTTCTCTTTCCTGGCATTGGGCGGCGCTGATAGCACCGCCCTTTTCTTTTCCCTGAATTCGCAGGTCAGGTCAAGGGTCCCGGCAAGGGGAAGTGTCACAGGCCACCCGCCGCCCACTGATGCGCCAGCCACTACGACCTCTCTGGCAAGGTATCCTAAACGATCCTTAATACCGTCTCATTGCCATTAAATATATTTAAATGGCTTACTTGGAAAGCTTCACTCAATATAAAAACAAATATAATCAAGTAATTTAAAACATCAAAAACTTATCTTTTAAATGGCTTGCATATATAAGCAAACAAAATTAATCGGGCCGCACGCCCCATATCTGCTTATCACACCCCATGCCCACCCCAACAACTGCTACCGGGTGAAGAGAAAAGCCACCCACAAGCGCCCATTCGCGTATCTGGTGGGTAGCATAGCCCACGCAAAAACAGCCTCAAAAGACCACCAAAAGTTACAATGGGAACAATCCCAAACCTCAAAAAGAGCAAAAAACAGGCAAAGAGAGAAATTTTTTTCTCACGGTTTCACCTTGTGATGGGTTCAAAAAATCATCGAAAAGAACCTGATGCCAATCAGTGACATCTGAGATGCCAATTTTTAGACGGCTCATCATGGCCACGCTCGAATGAAAATTAAATGCTGATAAAAATCAATCACATATAATCAAAATAGAACTCGCAGCCGGTCATTTTCCTCACCAGTTAATTATTTAAACCTCAATAAAGCTAAAACTCTAATAACACCATTTATTAAACAAAATGGCCCTGCTTGCAGCCAGTCATATTTATAATGATGGGGAAACCACTCTCTTGTTATTCAGAAATGTGCTGACTATACTGCGGCCCCTCTGTGAAAGCAGAGCGATGACGGAAATATAAAAAGCTTCATGGATTGAGCAATATAAATTACACGCAGTTCACGCAACACAAGGTTATTTATCCATGAACAAGTTTAATAAAATTGCCGCTTTCTCCCTGCTTGCTCTGGCCATGAATGGCGGCGCCCATGCCGAAGGCTGGTATGCAGGTCTGGATCTGACCACCTCCAAGATGGATCTCGACGGTGACCTCCAGCGCGCCTATGACGCCAAAGTGATCGACGACCAGCTCGACGGCGGCAGCCTGATCGTCGGTTACAGCTTCAAACCCTGGCTGGCCATTGAAGGTGGCCTGCACGCCCAACAGATGGAGCAGCTGATCTGGGTGACCTCTCAGGGGGCAACCGGTTTTGCCGACACCACCATCGAAACCCGCAGCATCAGCCTGGCCGCCAAGCTGAGCCAGCCGCTGGCCTGGGGCTTCAGCGCCTATGCCAAACCGGGTATCGCCTACACCCGCACCGAATTGGAAGTTGTCGGCAACGCCACCTTCCTCGGTTTCAGCGATCAGGTAAGCAAGAGCGCAACCAAGAGCAAGGTACACCCCAATCTGGAAGTAGGTCTGGACTACGCCTTCAACGACCACTTCTCTGCCGGTATCGGTTACGAGCGCCAGTTCGACGCCCTGAGCCTGGGTGATGAGCACTACTCTCTGGATACCCTCAAGCTGGGTCTGCGCTACCACTTCTAAGTCGCGCCGCGTCAGTAACAATGCAAAAGGGCCACAGGTTTCACGCCTGCGGCCCTTCTATTGGCTGATGTGCCATCAGCAGATCTGATTCTTGCCCTGCTGCTTGGCCTGATAGAGCGCCCGATCGGCACGCACCATCAGACTCTCCTTCTGCTCACCCTGCTGATACTCCGCCACTCCGAAGCTCATGGTGGTGACACCGCGGGGACAGATGGGGTTCGTCACCATCAACGCCTGAAACTTGTTCGCCACCACCAACGCATCTTCACGGCCGGTATTGGGCAGCAGCACCATAAACTCGTCGCCACCCCAACGAGCCAGCAGATCAATCTCGCGGATATGGTCGCGCACCAGCGCCACTATGTTGATCAGGGTCTGATCCCCGATATTGTGGCCATAGCTGTCATTGATCTGCTTGAAGTTGTCCACATCCATGGCAATCACGGTAAAAGGCAAGTGAAAGCGGCGCGCCCGTTCGCACTCCAGCTGCAACGCCCGCTCCAGCCGATAGCGGCTGGCGGCACCGGTCAGGGCATCAGTCTCCGCCAGCTGACGATTCTCCTCCACCCTCTGTTGCAGTGCCTCGTTGACTCGCACCAGCTCGGCGGTGCGCTCCGCCACCAGTTGCTCCAGCGACTGATTGCGCAGCTCCAGCTGCTCCAGCAGCAACTTGCTGGCGTGGATATTGCGATGGGCGCCGATCATCCGCGCCACAGACCCATCGGGATTGCGCTCTATGATGCGGCCGCAATCCTCGATCCAGATATAGTCTCCGCCGCGACTGCGGCAGCGATACTCGACCCGGTAGTCGGGGGCTGCGCCGCTCAGATAGGCATCGAAGCTCGCCATCACCCGATCCATGTCGTCGGGGTGGATCACACTCTCCCAGGTGAAGACATTGTTGCCTAGAGTATGGGGCTCGTAGCCCAGCATCCGGTACCAGCCCGGGTTGCGATAGACGAAACCGGTGTTGGCATTCCAGTCCCAGATGCCATCGCTGATCACCTCGAGAATGCCATGTACCACGGCTTCGCTGACATCCGAGATCCTGATCGTGTCGCTGTCCTGCAGCATGGGAGACCATCCTTGTATTGCCGCCCCGCTGGGGCGCGGGGCATTCCAGCCTGATGTTGAGAAATGATAGCGGCAGACGGCTGCACAGTCCGCTATCCGTTGATCGATGAAAACCGCCACTACTTGTTCCGGTTATCGGCCGCCATCGGGTTCGTCTGAATAACATTAGCAACCAGTGTGGCTCAATATTTCACCCTTGTCCGGTTTTAAAGGCAGGATGATGCAGGTTGCGATAGTGGCTGGGCGCCAGGCCATGCTGGCGTTTGAAGGCGGTGGAGAAGTGGTACTCGTTCTTGAAGCCGCACTGCTCGGCCAGCAGCTTCACCGGGTCGGCCCGGCTGGCCAGCAAGAGCGCCGCCCGCTGCAGCCGCAGCCGTTGCAGCAGCGCCATGGGCGCCAGCGCGAAGTGCTGCTGGCAGAGCCGGTAGAGCTGGCGCTCGGAGAGATGCAGGGCGCCAGCCATGCGCGCTATGTCCCACGGCTCGGTCAGCGCCTCTTTGAGCAGCAATTCGAGGCGCAGCGCCAGCCGCTCGCCACGCCGCTGCCCCTCCCCCTTTTGCAACAGACGGCGCAAGTAAAAGCCGAGCTGCTCAACCAGCAGGGCGCTGAGCAGCGGGTCCTGATGGCGCTCCTGCTCCGCATAGAGGTTCTCGAGCGTGCGCAGCACGGTAGCCTGCTGGGAGGTACAACCGAGCCGGGGGTGGCTGGCGAAGGCATCCCAGGGGGAATCCTTGTGCAGCAGCAGCCACACCAGCTCCCACTCACTCCCCTTATTCACCTGCTGGTTCAACGGCTCACTCAACTGATAGCAGAGTGGCTCCCCGGCTGGGATC
The DNA here is from genome assembly GCF_049174875.1 of Aeromonas sp. 600948. Taxonomy (NCBI): domain Bacteria; kingdom Pseudomonadati; phylum Pseudomonadota; class Gammaproteobacteria; order Aeromonadales; family Aeromonadaceae; genus Aeromonas; species Aeromonas sp. 600948. The sequence continues at coordinate 21,857 of NZ_JAAKTY010000019.1, read as the reverse complement.
AGCGCCCACTCCCCGGCCTGCAACCGCTCGCGGCGATCGCCCACCTGCACCTCCCCCTCACCGCCCAGGGTCAGCAGAAAACAGTGCATATCGGCAAAGCGGCGCGCGATGCGGTAGCGGGTCTTGAGACGGGAATAGCCCGCCAGCCACACCTGCTCCTGTGCGAGGGCCGGCAGCAGACTGTCGCAACAGATCTGCTCGCGGCAGTCGGGGGAGACATCGATAATCTCGGTGTTGGCAGTTTCAGACATCATCAGGACGGGCTCAGCCATGTCGAAGGGACAGGCCCCAGCATAGCATTAAGGGCATCGAGTCACAGGAGACCAGCCATGCATATCCATCACGTCGCCATCTGGGCGCAGGATCTGGAGGCACTCAAGGCATTCTACTGCACCCTGTTTGGCGGGCAGGCCAATGAGCGCTATCACAACCCGAGCAAACAGTTCAGCTCTTACTTCGTGCGTTTCGAAGGGGGCGCCAGCCTGGAGCTGATGCACATCCCCATACTGTTTCCGGCAGATCTCACTCTGCCACACCCGTTGCAGGGGCTGGCCCACCTCGCCTTCTCCCTCGGCAGCGTGGAGGAAGTGGACAAGATGACCGCCCGCCTCAAGCTGCTCAAGGGCGCCGAAGTGAAACACCTGGACGGCCCCCGCTGGACCGGCGACGGCTATTACGAGAGCACCTTCCTCGACCCGGAAGGCAACCGGCTGGAGCTGACCATCTAATACCTGAATGCTCCCCTCACCCTGGCCCTCTCGTAAGTTCGATTAGCGAAGCGTAATCGGACAACGGTAACGGCATTGCTCCCTTCTCCCGTTTATTAAAAAAGGAGGAGAAGGGCTGGGGATAAGGGAAAGGAAAAAGAGATTTCGCGGTAAACGTTGGGCTTCGCTACGCTCGCCACAACCTACACAATCGGTAGATTGGTGCTGAGCCTGCGAAATCTAAATTTGTGATTAGTTAATGGTTTTCCACGATATATCTCTCAAGTTTTTCTTTCAAACGATCATCATTAACCCAATCTAGTGGGTCCAAATCTCGAATAGACGCTTTATTGGATGCTCGTATAAATGCGTAACACTCAGCGAAGACACGGTCAGCATAAGTCATAACTCTCTCAAGATGATCATCTCCTAAGCGAGCCAACATATTCATAACAAAAAACTGATACTTGAATTTTGTTACTTCATAGTCGCTTCTGTTCCCCCTTACCGTAGCCCGATCCTCATTATCAATATGTTCATAACTAGGGATATCCCACATGGGCAACTTATATGATTGTGCCATTCCCGCCAATGTATTATGTGTATGCATAATAGCTGTGTTTCCTATTGGCAAATCAACATATTTATCATTGAGCTCTACAAGAGCTGATTCTGGCATAGATTTTCTTATTGCGTGAGGAATTTGTAATGCGTGCTTATAATGACCAATAGCAAGATCCCATTCGTTGTCATTGTCGCTTCTTTTTTTTGCATTATATATCAGATAACCAATCAATTTTGCTTGTGCCTTGGGGAGCTCGTCATTGTATTGGCCATCAAGCATATAGTGAATTCGCTCAAATTCTTTATTCCATTCTGATATAGCTGTGCCAATGTTTTTTACCCCGTAAAGAGAAAATAAATCTGGTAGACATGGAACAATAAATCCGTCTGCTGTTGAAATCGCAACTTTATTCATTGCGCCCAGATTTGGAGATGTATCAAAAAATACGAAATCATAATTATATTATTTTGCATAATCTTCAGCCAGCTTTCTAAATGCGGATATAGTTCTGATTGCGAGAGGTTCTCGACTCGCGACACCATTCCATCTAGATGATATAGTATTTTCGTAGCTATACATACTTGGCCGACCGGGGATTATATGGAAGTTTTCTCTAACTTCTACCGGCGGAACTAAATTATCAAATCCTGTCGCACCATCCTGAATTGGCTTAAGAATAAAGTGGACTGATCGTGGGCTCTTTACAAACTCGGAAAAAACTTTTTCACCAACCCTATCTCTTTCTTTTGCAATATCAAATATATATGCCTCTTCTTCTCCCCACAACTTTTCAATATACTCTTCATCAATAGAATATATCGTAAAATTACACTGTGGGTCTACATCAACAACCAGAACTTTATATCCTAAACCAGCAAGAGATGTTGCGACATTATATCCAAGCGTTGTTTTCCCAACACCGCCTTTGTTGTTAAATATTGATATCGTTTTCATTTCAACCTCTTAAAAAATTAATTTTTTCCTGTACCAGCACTTTCTACTAATTACAAACCCAATAATAACCATGGGCCGTTGAATTAAAAAGCATTTTCTAGATAAATGTGACTGGATGAAAATATAAAACAGCGATAAATCCCTTTACCGCCGCCATCAATCACTCCCCCAACCTCTCCGCCAATCCGGAATAACGCTCGGTCTTTTTCCGTACCGCTTGTGCCAGCAGGGCGCGATCGCCGTAGAGATCGAGCCGCGCCTTGGCGCGGGTGATGCCGGTATAGACCAGCTCGCGGGTCAGCAGCGGGCTGGGGCTGTCGGGCAGCACCAGCACGGTATGAGCAAACTCGGAGCCCTGGGATTTGTGGATGGTCATGGCGTAGACCGTCTCGTGGGGCGGCAAGCGGCTGGGCAGCAGGGCGCGCAGGGTGCCGTCCGGCTGCTCAAACCATACCTTGAGGCGGCCAGTTTCATCGGGCAGGCAGAGCCCCATATCGCCGTTGTAGAGGCCGACGCCGTGGTCGTTGCGCACCACCATCACCGGGCGACCGGCATACCAGTCGCCATCGCGGGCGATCAGGCCAGCCCGTGACAGGGCCAGTTCGAGCCGCTCGTTTAGCCCCAGCACCCCGAACGGGCCATCGCGCAGGGCGCAGAGGATTTGGAAGCTGTTGAATGCCTTGAACACGGCGGCGGGCGCCTCCCCGGCGCGGGCCGCCTTCAGATAGCTGCCGTAACCGGCCACCCCTTGTGCAATCAGGGCGTCGTAGGCCTCCCCAGCCCAGGGGTGCAAGCTGATATCGGCGAATCCTGCGCCCCAGACTGATTCCACCGCCGTGGCATCGCCGCTGTTGCAGGCGCGTGCCAACTGGCCGATGCCCGAATGCTGATCAAAACGCCAGCTCTTGGCCAGCAAACAGAGGCTGTCGCGCACCGGCGCCCCCGCGGGCGTACCCTGCAAACGGTAGCTGGTCTGGCGGGAGAGCCAATCCGCCTGCTCCGGGCTGATGCCCTGTTCGATAAAGCTGCAGATATCGCCGAGCACGGCACCCGCCTCTACCGAGGCGAGCTGATCCTTGTCGCCGAGCAGGATCAGGCGGGCGTGGCTCGGCAGCGCATCGAGCAGGCGCGCCATCATCGGCAAGTCGACCATGGAGGCCTCATCCACCACCAGCAAGTCGAGGTGCAGCGGGTTGCCCGCGTGGTGGCGGAACTGGCTGCGCCCTGGAATGACCCCGAGCAGCCGGTGCAGGGTGCCCGCTTCGGTGGGGATCGCTTCGACCCACTCGGGGGGCAGATCCAGGGCCAGCAGGGCAGAGCCGATACTCTCGGTGAGGCGCGCCGCCGCCTTGCCGGTGGGGGCCACCAGCCGGATCGCCGGGGCCTTGCCCGCTTGCAGGCCGGTCTCCACCAGAATGGCGAGCAGTTTGGCCACAGTCGTGGTCTTGCCGGTGCCGGGGCCACCGGAGATCACCGCAAAGGGGCGCGCCGCCGCCGTGGCCGCCGCCAGCTTCTGGCCATTGCAGCAGAGCGCCTCGGGCACCAGCGCATCCAGCTTGCTCAAGTCGCTCGCCGCCTGCGCACTGGCGAGCAGCGCCTCGATGGCGGGCCAATCCACTTCATTGGGGAACACCAGATCCAGATACTTCTCGATAAAGTGGCGGGCCGAAAAATCGGGGGCGAGGCGGGCCTTGAGCAGCGCCGCGAACACCAACCCGTAGTCGCGGGCAAACAGCCGCGACAGGGCGGGAGCAATCTCCGGCCATTCGGCGCGCTCGCTCAAAGCGCGCAGATGGCGGGCTACCCCCAGTTCAAAATCGTGGTAACGGGTGAGATAGAGCCGCCCGTGCCACAGCCGCAGCGGCCAGCGCGGGATTAGCCCCTCATCCTGTTCCGTACCCACGAGCGGGCTTGCCGCAAACAGGGCGGGCCAGCGGGCAGGATCCGCCAGATCCCCCAGAAGATCCCGGCTCTGCTGGGGATCCAGCCCGAACGGGCGCAGAGATCCGGCAGCGAGCATCTCCAGCGGCAGACAGACATGGCCACGGCCCAGTTCGAAGCAGGTGAGCGCCGCCCCCAGCACCAGCTCGGGGCTGCCGCCAAGGTCGGCCACCAGCCTGGCAAATTGCAGATCCAGCTGGCGGATGCGGCCAGCCAGCGCCAGTGTTTTCAACCGTTCAACCATCATTGCGCTGGTCGCGGTGCTGATCATGGTGCCGCTCATGCCTCTACCTCGTTAAATGCTTGGGATCCCGCTGCTGGCAGCTCACTGCCTTCGCGAAACAACTTATCCAGCCCCAGCACCAGTTCACGGCTCGGGCGGGTATGGAAAATGCCCCCCTGCGGCATGCCGCGCAGGAACAGATAGAAGACCCCGCCAAAATGCTGCTCGAAGTCGTAGCCCGGCAGGCGCAGGGTAAGCAGCCGGTGCAGCGCCAGCGAGTAGAGCTGGTATTGCAGGTCGTAGCGGTGCTCGGCCATCGCCCGCTCCAGCGCCGGACGGCTGTAATCGGCGGGGCTCATGCCGAGGTGGTTCGATTTATAGTCGAGCAGATACCAGCGCCCCTGCCACTCGAACACCAAGTCGATAAAGCCCTTGAGCATCCCCTGCACGGTGGCAAAGCTGAGCGGCTTGTTGCCCCGCGACAGCGGGTCGTGCTGCTGGCAGAGCGCGGTCAGCGCCGGTGCCGTCACCCGCCCCATGGGCAGGAAGAACTCCAGCTCCACCTGTTTGCGCTCGGGGGCCAGATTCCGCAGCCGCACCGGCTCGCCAAAGCCTGTTTCCAGCGGGGTATCCAGCACCGCCTCCACCTGCTGTTGCAACACGGGGGCCCAGCTCTCGTCGAAGCCGTCCTGCGCCAGCAGGGTGGCAATATGCTCCGCCAACGGCTCGCCCGCGGCGCTTTGAAAGTCGATGGTCTCGAACAGACTGTGCAGCAAGGTGCCGGGGCGCGCCCCTTTCGGGAAGGTAAAGATGGAGGGCTGGGGCGCCTCGTCCGGTTGCTCGGAAGCCAGCGCGGCCGCCTCGGTCACTACCTCGTCATCGAAGCCGGGATTGGCCAGCACGCCTTTGCTGTGACCGTGACCCTGCGCCGCCAGCCCGGAGTAGGAGCTGATCCACCAGTCCCGCTCAAGGGAACCGCTAAAGTGGCGCACCTGCGGCTCGCCCAGCAGCTCCTCTTCTGGCGGCAGCGGGGCTGGACGGGTGAGCGAGGGCTCACCGACGGCCACTCCGGGCAGCGCCTGCGCCAGCTCGGTCAGCGCGGTCGCCAGCGTCTGCGCATCCCCCTCTTCGCCCTTTTGCAGCAGGTAGCCGATGGCGGTGTGGTGCAGGTCGGTCTTCTCCGACTTGCCCGCCCCCGCCCGCACCGGTGCCAGCCCCAGCCAGGTGGCGTAGACGCCCCGGGTCAGGGCCACATAGAGCAGCCGCAAATCTTCGGCAAGGCGCTCTTTGTCCGCTTCGGCCAAGGATCCCTCGGCGCCGGTGAGATCGAGAATGGTGCGATTGCCCGCCTCATCCGCCTCGTGATAGAGCGGGGTCTCGGCGGTTCTGTGGCTGCAGATAAAGGGCAGGAACACCAGCGGATACTCCAGCCCCTTGGATTTGTGGATGGTGACGATTTGCACCAATTTCCGCTCGGATTCGAGGCGCAGTACCTGCTCAGCATCTTGCCCGTTGGGGCGGCTCACCGCCTCCCCCAGCCAGCGCAGCAGGGCATATTCGCCATCCAGCTCGCTGCTCACCTGTTGCAGCAGCTCGCCAAGATGGAGGAAGTTGGTCAGCCGCCGCTCGCCATAGGGGCTCGCCAACAGCGAAGAGGCGAGATTGCGCCGGTGCAGCAGGGCCCGCAGCATGGCCAGCACGCCGCGGCGGTGCCAGATCTTGCGGTACTCCATAAACTCCTGCACCGCGCTCTCCCACGCCCGCTCGTCGCTGGCCAGCCCATCGAGCGCCTTGGCATCGAGATCAAACAGGCCGGTGGCGAGCGCCGCCCGCAGGCTGCGCTCTTCGCTCGGGTTCTGACAGGCGTGCAAAATCAGCAAAATCTCCCGCGCCTCCGTCTGCTCCAGCACGCTTTCGCGATTCGACAGATAGACGGAGGCGATGGCGAGGCGCGCCAGCTCCTGCTGCACCAGCTTGCCCTCGGCGCCGGTGCGCACCAGCACGGCGATATCCCCGGCCTTCACCGCTTTGTCGCCGATGAGCGCCTTGCCCTCGCGGGCCAGCGTCAGCAGGCGGTGGATCTCGGCAGCGGTGGCGCGGGCCATCTTGCTCTGGTAATCCCCCCGATTGAAGGTGGGCTGGCCGGTCAGCTGCCAGCAGTGGAGCACCGGCGCGGTGACACCATCGAGCAGCAGCGCCTTGCTCTTGCCCTGCGCCTCCACCGGCAGGAAGGGGATATCCGCCTCGTAGATAAAGGGATCCTTGGCCCGCTCGAACAGGCCGTTGACCGCCCCCACCAATGCACTGCTGGAACGCCAGTTGCGCCCGAGGGTGTAGTGGGCGCTCACATTTCGCCGCGCCTGAATGTAGGTAAAGATGTCGGCGCCGCGAAAGCCGTAGATGGCCTGCTTGGGGTCACCGATCATCAAGAGCGCCGTGTCTGTGTGGCCGCCGTAGAGCCGATGGAAGATGCGGTACTGCTGAGGGTCGGTATCCTGAAATTCGTCGATCATCGCCACCCGGTAGGTGGCGCGAATGCGCTCGCAGAGCCGCTCGCCAAGGCTGGAGCCGAGCGCCCCGTCGAGATCTTTGAGCAGGTCATCGAACGAGAGCTGATGAGCCTGCCGCTTGCTGGCCTGCATCCGGCTGCGCACCACCTTGGCTGCCCGTTGCAGGATGAGATCCCGAATGCCGGGGCGGCTCGCCAGCAGCTCATCGATTTGGCTGAACAGCGGCAGGGTCGGCACGGCGCCCCCCTTCTTGAGGTTCTCCTCCAGCACCGTCTGGCCGAAACGCTCCAGCTCCTTGGGAATGGCGTAACCACTGCTCTCCTCCTGCGCCCAGTCGGCTATCTTGGCAAGCCACCCTTCGTAGTTCTTGCCGGTGTAGCGGCTGATCTGGCCGTCGGTCTGGCGGCGGATCTCGTCCCCTTGCGCCAGCCATTCGCTCTTCACCGCCGCGATGCGACTCATGGCCGCCTGATGGCGGGCGGCGAGGGTCTCATCCCCCAGCACGGGGTGGATCTCCAGCTCGCTGTTGTCGAGCCAGCTGCCCATCTCCCGCAGCAGGGCCGCGGGGCTTGGCCAGAGCGCGCGCACGGCGCTGGCGAGGGCTTTATCCACCGGATAGAACTCGGATCGCCAGTAGTCGCTCACCGCCTGCAGCCTGAGCTGGCTGTCGTCGGTGAGAAATTCGGTTTCAAAGAGGGCGCCCGACTCGAAGGCGTTCTGTTTCAGCATCCGCTGGCAGAAGCCGTGGATGGTGAAGACCGCCGCCTCGTCCATCTGCCGCTCGGCAGCCAGCAGGCGGCGGGCCGCCAGCTCGTGATCCCCCACCTCTGCCAGCAGTTGGGCCAGCAGGGCATCATTGCTATGGCCGCGCATAAAGGCGAGGCGCGCCTCGTGAATGCGACCGCGGATCCGCCCGCGCAGCTCGGCGGTGGCCGCCTCGGTAAAGGTCACCACCAGAATTTCGGTCACCGAGAGCGGCCGCTCGTGGGCGCTCGGCTGACCGGCATCGGCGCCCTCACCGATCATGGGGCCGTGGCCCAGCAGCAGGCGCAGGTAGAGACCGGCGATGGTGTAGGTCTTGCCGGTACCGGCGGAGGCTTCGATCAGTCGTTCACCATGGAGGGGAAAACGCAATGTATTGAGCGGGTTAGCCATTATTTCAGCTCCTCCAGGGTCTTGAGCAGCGGGGTCAGGTGTTCGCGGGCCAGCGCCTGCAACTGCCCCAGCACCTCGTCATCGAGTTCGGGGAAGCAGCGGGCGACGTAAACGTCTTGCCCCTCCCCGTTGATCATCCAGCCGCCGTTGAAACGGGTGAGAGCCGCCTTGTCGGCCGCCTCCGGCTTGTCGGGATCCTTCTCGATCGCCTTGAGCCAATCCCAGGCGGTGTTGGGGAAGAAGGGCAGCGGCCGCTTCATCCCCTGCGCCCAGCACGCCACCAGCGCCGCCAGCTTGGGGCGCGCCTCATCGGCAGCGAGTACAGGCAGTCGCAGACTCTGTTTGGCATCGAACAGCAGGGTGTCGCCGGGGGCGCCGCTCAATGAGAGGCAGAGGTGCTGGATCCAACCCAGCAGCAGATCCTTGCCGTTGAAGCTGCCGGCTTTGACCACCAGCAAACGCCCCTTCTGGGTGTCGATCCACCCTTGCAGCTGGCCCTGAGTCAGGGAGATATCAATCTCCACCGCCTGTTTTTCTGACTCATTGGCCGCAACCCATGGCCGCAGCCGATCCGCCAGCTTGCCCATCTCGGCATCCAGATCGTCCAGCAGCAGGCTGCCGAACCACCCTTGCGGCAACAGGCCGGTGAGCTGCAACCGCTCGCGGCGCTCGGTACTTTCACCTTCCGCCAGATGGGCATCGAGCAGCAGATCTTTCAGCTGATAATGTTGCAGGCCATCCAGCTCGAACGGCTCGCTGTCCTCGATGTTGGCTTCGTTCAACTCAAACCACACCTTGAGGCGACGGTTGAGGAAATATTTGGTGGGCTGGCGATAGAAGCGCAGCAGCTCCGCCAGCTCCAGCCCCTGCTCCTTGCCCCATTCGGGGGGGAGAGGCAGCTCGCCGCTCTGGAAGTTGGCCGCGCCGCGCACCGGATTGAGGGCGGGCAGCCAGTCGGCGGCATAGGTAAAGAGGCGTGAACCCGCCTCCGGGTAGAAGTAGTTGCGGCTGTAGGGGGTGAGCGGATGTGCCACCATCAGGTGATTGAGCAGCCGCTTGCCGGAGGTTTCGTCGTCGAGATCCTCATCCCCCGCCAGCACAAAGCCCTGCCGCACATAGTCGATCAGCTCCGCCAGCAGCACCGAGGGCACCTTGTCGCTGTTGTCCTGCGCACTGAAGCCCTGATAGCTGATATAGAGCCCCCGCTGGGCACTCAAGAGCGCCTCAAGGAAGAGGTAGCGGTCATCATCGCGGCGGGAGCGATCCCCCCGCCGGCCCGCCACCGCCATCAGATCGAACCCCATGGGAGCCAGGGTGCGCGGGTAGACGCCATCGTTCATGCCGAGCAGGCAGACCTGCTTGAAGGGGATGGAGCGCATCGGCATCAGGGTGCAGAAGTTGACCTGACCGGCGAGGAAGCGCTGGCTGGAGCGGGACTCCCCCAGCACGCTGCCGAGGTAATCCTGCAGCAGATCGGCGGTGATGGGCTGCTCGAAGCAGGCCTCGCCGAGCCGGGTCTGCCACTCGGCCAGCTGACTGCGAATGAGCTGGAGCTGACGCTCCTCATCCTCGTCGGCCAGATAGAAGCGCTCCAGCAGCGCCAGCAGGCAGGCGTTCCAGTCGGCCAGCGGCTGCGCCTGTTGCAGCCGGGGCAAAAACTCGGCCAGCGAGTCGACAAACCAGGCGAGCTTGCCGAGCGCCAGCCCCTGCTGCCCCTCGATATCGGCATAGGGCAGAATGCCCGCCACCGGCTCGCCATCCCCCATGGCAAAGCCGAGCAGCATGCGGCGCAGACCGAACAGCCAGCTGTTGCCGGACATGGGCGGCAGATCGAAACGGACGGGGTAACTGTCGTCCAGCCCCCAGCGGATGCCGGTCTCCTGCACCCAGACCCGCAGTTGGTTGAACTCGTCGTCATCCAGTTCGAAGCGACGCAGCACGGCGGGCACTTCGAGAATGGCGAGCAGCTCCCCTGCCCCGAAACGGGCGTTGGGCAGCCTGAGCAGGGCGAGGAAGCTTTGCAGCAGCGGGCTCTCCTGACTCGCCGCCCGATCCGAGACCGCAAACGGGATCTGGCCGCGCGCGCCAAACACCGCCTGAATATAGGGGCCGTAGCTGTTCACATCCGGCATCATCACCACCACGTCTTTCGGGGTGAGGGTCGGGTCCTGCTCGAAAAGCGCAAGCAGCCGGTCGTGCAGCACCTCGAGTTCGCGCATCGGGCCGTGGCAGGCGTGGATCTGCAAGGATCCATCCGCCGGATCGATGGGGCTCTTGTGATGGCTGCTGTCGAGATCGAACTGACCGGCTCCTCGTTCTGCCAGCTCCAGCACATCCTTCTGGATGGCATGCAGCAGCTTGATATTGCCCTTGCCATCCACCTCGTCGATATCGACGAAGGCCTCGATTTGCGGCACCTCCAGCTCCATCAGCTGATGCAGGTAGTCGCGCCCCAACTTGCCCATGGAGGCGAGCAGCGGGTTGGCGGGGCCTTGCAATGTCTCGATATCGGTACCGGGTTTGAGCTTGTTTTCGAGGCGCGCCAGCGTCTTGCGATCCAGCAGATCCCCCCAGTAGTAGCGGCAGGGGTTGGTGACGAACAGGTGCACCTCCACCTCCGGCCGACTGCCGAGGGCCAGCAGCGCCTCCACATAGCGCGGCGGCAGCGCCGAGATGCCGAACACGAAGACCCGCTGCGGCAGCTTGCCCGGCAGATCGGCGGTACGCTCCAGCTCGTGGATAAACTCCTCGTAGAGGTTGGCGCGGTGGTAACCACTCGGAGAGAGCGCCAGGGTGCGGGCCACCAGCTCACGCCACAGCTCGGGCTGCCAATCCTGACCGCTCACCCCGGCCAGCTCCTGACTCAATCCTTCCCCCTCTTCCCAACGGGCGATCCAGTCCGGCCGGTAGACCAGATACTGGTCAAAGAGATCCGCAACCTTCTGGCAGAGCTGCCACAGCCGCACCTGCTCGGGATCCTTGGCGGGATCCTCGTCCTCTCCACCACCCAGATAGGCGGCAAGCGGGGCAAAGGCGGGGCGATCCAGCAAGGCAGGCAGAATGGTCATCAGCTGCCAGCTCATGGATCCCTTGTTGTAGGGACTCTGGCGCGGCACATCCGCCAGCACCCGGGTGAACATCTCCCAGATAAAGCTGGCGGGCAGCGGAAAGTCGATATTGGCGGCGATGCCGAAAGCCTTGGCCAGCTCCAGCTTGAGCCACTGGGCCATGCCCGGACTCTGCACCAGGATCTGCTCCCGATCGAAGGGGTGAGAGAGAGGGGCCTGCCGGATGCGGCTCACCAGCAGCTCCTTGAGCAGATCCAGCTGATTGGAGTGGTAGAGGGTAAACATGAGCAATTCCCGCCTGTGGATGAGAGGGGGCGAGGGAAAAGGCGAGCCATTTCCGTCACTTCACAAGAGAGGGAATTGTCGGGGATCGGGGGATAAGATGCAAAAGGCACTTGTGGCCAGCAGGCGGGTAAACCGCTGAATCATGAGGGGCGCCGCAGATTTGTGCCGTCACCTCACCTACCCGGAAAACGCAGACAGAAAAAAGCCGGTGCAGTTGCACCGGCCAAAAGGCATTGGAAAACTTGACTCTTCAGGGCATTACCAGTTTTTGCCGAGACGGGCATCCAGACTGAAAGCCCCTGCTCCGGCCGCCGCCAGGGCCAGGAAACCACCGGCTACTGAGACGTTCTTCATAAACATCAGCATCTGCATCTGTTCGGCAGGCTGATAATGGAAAATAAAGGCAGCCATCAGGGTGAAACCGGCCAGCAGCACGGAGAGGCTGCGGGTAAAGAGACCGAGCACGACGGCAAGGCCACCACCCAGCTCAAGCAGGATCACCAGCGGCAACATAAAGCCCGGCACGCCCATCGCTTCCATATAGCCCTGAGTACCGGCATAGCCGCCGATCTTGCTCCAGCCCGCCATTACGAACATCAGCGCCAGCAGTACACGACCCGCCAGCAGCGCTACATCTTTCATCTTGTCCATTTCATCTTCCTCGTTTGTGTCACATCACCGCTGACTGCTTCAGGGTAGGTCAAATAACAGAGCTTGGCTGGCACTGGTCGCAACCAGCTCCCACCGGTATTCATCACGACTGAGTACCCCGTCGCCGGGTCGGGCAACCAGACCGTTGGCGGCAAGCGTACCTGAAATCATCTGCAGGTAACCGTGTCGGCCAGCCAGTGCCCATTCGAGCGTCTCGCCCGGGGCCAGTTCCAGCCGCCATACGCGGGCCTGTTGGCGGATCCGCAGCGATCCCGCCTCGCCATCCGGTGACGCTACCAGCGTCATGCCCGGTCTGGACTCGATCTTCTTCTGCTGATACCCGGGTGGCGTGCCGAACTCGTTCGGCTCGATCCAGATCTGCAACAGGGAGAGGGGTTCCGTCTGCGAGGGGTTGTACTCGCTGTGGCGGATCCCGCTGCCTGCGCTCATCAGCTGGAAATCCCCTGCCGGGATCTGCTCGGCATGGCCGAGGCTGTCCTTGTGCTCTATGGTGCCTTGCAGCACGCAGGTGAGGATCTCCATATTGGCGTGAGGGTGGGTGGCGAATCCGCCACCCGGCGCAACCAGATCCTGATTGATCACCCGCAGTACCGAGTGCCCCATCCACTCCGGGTCATAATAGTGACCGAAGGAGAAACTGTGGCGCGCGTCCAGCCAGCCAAAGTTGGCCTTGCCCCGCGCTTCTGCGGCTCTCAATTGCATCATGGTCTGCTCCTCACCTACCGGGACGGTTGATTAACGCTGTTTGCCGCTACCGATACCGAATGGAATACGGTATTCGCTGCTCTGGTCAGCCAGGCTGACGGTCAGGTTGCCCTGGGTACGGCTCGGGATCCGCACCTGCTGGGTGCCAGTCAGGTTGGCGTGGACTGATGCCAGCAGATCGCCAGACTCGTCACGCACTTCCAGCATAGGATTGGCTTTGCCATCCATTGCGGCAGTGGCGTTCCAGTTCACAAACAGCACGCCGGGCATGGCATTGAAGTCAGCCGGTACGGAAGCTTGGGCGAAACCAGTGGTCATCAGGCCTGCAACGGCCAGCATCTTGATTACGTTTTTCATGTTCATTCACTCTCTTGTTTTATATGTCATTGCCAAGGCCTTTTCGGCCAGAATCAATGCATCCATGCAAGAGGTTATTCAAATAGTGTGTTGTTCTTTCACCGACGTCAGACAGACCGATTTGGTGTGTCACAGTGCGGAACTACCCGCATATTTGGCCGCTCGACGTTCCTGCCTAAGCGTTGATTGAATATTAAAGTGACATGACCTAACTTGTTAGCGAGATAAACTGGCAAACATATTCAAAAAAATTGAAGGTGAGGAATGGCCAAGGAATCGAACAAGGAGCGGGCGCTGACCCTGGAGGCAATCCGGGTGCTGGATGCCATCGACCGCCGCGGTAGCTTTGCGGCGGCGGCCGACGAGCTGGGCAAGGTGCCCTCGGCATTGAGCTATACGGTGCAGAAGCTGGAAGACGAACTGGATGCCATGCTGTTTGACCGCAGCGGCCACCGCACCAAGTTCACCCCGGCGGGACGCATGCTGCTGGAGCGCGGCCGGGTGTTGCTGGAGGCAGCCGAACATCTGGTAGGCGAGACCCGGGCGTTGGCCCGTGGCTGGGAGACCGACATCACAGTCGCCGTCGATGCGCTGGTCCCGGTGCAGGCCCTCTACCCCTTGGTGGAGAAGCTGGCCGAACAGACCGATACCCGACTGCGGCTGCGGGCCGAGGTGCTGGCGGGTAGCTGGGAGTGTCTGGAAGATGGTCGCGCCGACCTGCTTATCTCCTCCATCAACCCGGACATCATGATGACCGGCATCAAGCATCAGGTGATCAAGGACGAGGTGATGCTCTACGTCGCCCATCCCGATCACCCGCTGCATCAGGAGCCCGAACCCTTGGCCGACGAGACCCTGCGCCGCTACCGCGCCATCGCGGTGGCCGACACAGCCCTGCGCAAACCGGTTCTCACCTACCGCCTGCTGGACAAGCAGCCGCGCCTCACTGTCAGCACCATGACGGAGAAACGGGATGCCCTGCTGGCAGGGATCGGCGTCGGCACCATGCCACAGAGCTGGATTGAGGAAGACATCCGGGCCGGTCGGCTCAAGGTGATCAGCCCCGAATATCGCCATCAATTGCAGGTGGTGCTGGCCTGGCGGCGAGACACCATGGGCAAGGCCAAAAGCTGGCTGGTGCGGGAGATACCAAAACTATTTGCAACTGGTGAGAAATGAGATCCAGTTAACAGAAATGTTAATTGCATGCCTCACTTGACGCCCAATATCTTTGCTGATTTCATAGCCGCCTCATTGAACCCATGGAAGCTGTAGAAAATGAAAAAGAGTTTGCTGGTTGCCCTCACCACCCTGCCCCTGTTTGCCAATGCCGGCCTGATGGACTCGCTGACCGACAGCGTCACCAGCAGCGTCAAGGATGCGGCCAGCACTGCCGTATCCGGTGCCATGGACAGCGCATCCAACGAAGCCATCAAAAAGGCACTGGATATCAAGGAAGGCGGCTCCAACAAGCAGGCAGTCAAAGATAAGCTGGGCTCTCCTGCCACCACCAAGACTGAATCCGGTCTGGAAGTGTGGACCTATGATCTGGATGCCCTGAACAAGGCCTCTCCGCTGCTGGCAGAAACCACCAAAACCCTGCTGAAAGATACCGACGCCGCCAAGAAAAACGTGGTCATCAAGTTCGAAGGCGAAACCGTCAAGAAAGTAGACCTGACCGACAAGGCTCAGGGCTAAGTTCGCTCGTCCGGTGAAGTCGGTTGCACAGATAGCAAGAGGGGGAGCACAGGCTCCCCTCTTTTATTGGCAACCTCCAGCGTTTAACCAATCTGCTACTCAACGTAGTAAACACAAAAAGGGTGGCCTCGGCCACCCTTGGGTTGATAACAGCTGGCGCTGTTACTGGTTCGCTTCGGCGAACTGCTTCATCGCTTCGGCGTGCTTGGTCATACCGGCGGCACGCTCGTTGAGCTTCTTGATAAACTCCGCCTTCTTGGCCGGATCTTCAATGCGGTCATAACGTTGCTGCAGGTTGGCCTGGATCTGCTCCGGGGTCATGTTCTGCATGCGGGCCATCTTGTCGTGGCGACCACCGTGGTGTTTGCCACCCATCATGCCACCACCGTCCATCGGGCAATCCACCATGGCACCGGGCTGGCCGGTGGGGGCCGCTTCACTGGCAGCATAGGCACCCAGCGGCAGGCCAAGGATCAGGGTGGCGGTCAGCAGGGTTTTGGTCAGCTTTTTCATGGTCTATCTCCTGTAGGGATGATTCTGGTTCGGCGCTCTTGCCTTGCCCTCAAGTAAACACCCTATCGGTGTCTGAACTTTGCCAGCATCGCCCTTTTTTGTAGCAGAGTGTGGCATCGTGCGGATCTGGCACACTTTGACACAAACCGCCGTCCGGATTTTCGTATACTCGGGCCAACGCCAAGAAGGGGAGGTATTCATGAACCAGGGCAACACCCACATTCTGGTGGTCGACGACCACAGCGAGATCCGCGATCTCTTGAAACGCTTTCTGGAACAGCACGGCCTGCGGGTCAGCTGCGCCCGGGATGGCAAGGAGATGAAGCGACTGCTGGAGGAGCGGGAGTTCGACCTGCTGGTGCTGGATCTGATGATGCCGGGTGAAGATGGTCTGACCCTCTGCCGCGAGCTGCGGGTCAAATCGAACCTGCCCATCATCATGCTCACTGCCATGGGGGAAGAGACCGACCGCATCATCGGATTGGAGATGGGGGCCGATGACTATCTGGCCAAGCCCTTCAACCCGCGCGAGCTGCTGGCGCGCATCAAGGCGGTGATGCGCCGCACCCAGGCCGAGACCCAGCCTGCCGCCGAGACCCTGACCCGGGATCTGCGCTTCGATCGCTGGCTGCTCGACGTCAATCGTCGGGAGCTGGTCGATGAGGATGGGGTGGGCCTGAGCCTCTCCACCGCCGAATTCGATCTGCTCAAGGTGTTTCTCGAACGCCCGCAACGGGTGCTGAGCCGGGATCAACTGCTGGATCTGGCCCGTGGCCGCGAGGCGGTGGCCTTCGATCGCGCCATCGATACTCTGGTGAGTCGACTGCGCCGCAAGCTGGAGCGGGATCCCAAGAATCCGGAGCTGATCAAGACCATCTGGGGTGGCGGCTATATGTTCTCCGCCGACGTGACGCAGGTTTAAACTGTGGGCACCTTGCGACGACTGTGGGCACGGATGTGGCCCAAGGGGCTGACAGGCCAGATCATTCTGGTGGCGCTGGCAGGGCTGATCCTGATCCAGCTGCTCAGCATCCAGATCTACCGCTCGGATCGGGAGGAGGCGCTCGGCTTCGTCAACAGCCGCAACGCCATGCAGCGGATCATCTCTGTGGTCAGGCTGCTCTCTCTATCACCCCCATCTCTCTATGACGAGATCCTCAAGGCGAGCCGCAGCGAAACCCTGCTGCTGCGCCTCTCAGACGAACCACTGCAACCGGATAATCGCAGCCCCCGCTTCGAGCAGTTGGTGCGCTCTCGGCTCGGCTACCCGCAGGGTCTCACCATAGAGATCAGCGCCGAGCTGAAAGAGGATGCCCAGCGCAGCAAAGCCTGGGAGCATCACGCCCGCATGATGCGGGATCGCAAGGGGCCGCCCCCGCCACGAGATATGCGGCTCTATGGCTCCATCGAACTGCCCCAGGGGGGCTGGCTGCAGTTCAGCTCGCTGGTCGACAAGGAGGCGGGCAGCTGGTCGTGGCAGACCACCCTCAACCTGATGCTGGTCGCCAGTCTGGTGATCGGGCTGATGGTGCTGCTGTTTCGCCGTGCCACCCGCCCGCTCAAGCAGCTGGCAGGCAATGCGGAGCGGCTCGGGCGGGGCGAGGATATCGAACCCTTGAAAGAGGAGGGGCCGACCGAGATCCGCGAATCGATTCAGGCCTTCAACCGGATGCACACCCGGCTCGACCGCTTCGTGCAGGACAGAACCCGGATGCTGGCGGCCATCTCCCACGACCTGCGCACCCCCATCACCAGCCTGCGGCTACGCACCGAGTTTCTGGCCGATGGCGAGGACAAGGAGCGCATCCAGCAGACCCTGCAGCAGATGGAGCAGATGCTGGCGGCCACCCTCAGCTTTGCCCGCGAGGAGGGGCAGCAGGAGGCCACCCGCGAGCTGGATCTGGTCAGCCTGCTGGTCAGCCTGTGCGATGACTATGCCGATACCGGCCAGCCGGTCACCTGTCTGGCGGAGGGCAAAGAGGTCTACGCCTGCCGGGCCAACACCCTGCGCCGGGTGCTGCAGAACCTGATCGGCAACGCCATCAAATATGCCGGCAGCGCCGAAGTGTCGCTGGAGCGACGCAAGGAGGAGCTGTTGATCCGGGTCTGCGACAACGGGCCAGGGATCGATCCTGCGCGGCTGGAAGATGTGTTCAAACCCTTCGTACGGCTAGACGAAGCGCGCAACACCGAGTCCGGCAGCGTGGGGCTCGGGCTCTCCATTGCCCGCACCCTGGTCCATCAGCACGGCGGCGAACTGACCCTGCTCAATCGGCCACAAGGTGGGCTGGAGGCGCGGATCAGCCTGCCGCTGTAAGTAGTCACTCTATCCGCCGACCTTGTCATGGCGCCGTTTACATCATGCAAACTTCATCATTTGAGCGCTTGTTCTTCGATCAGAAAGGTGGTGATAATCGGTGACCACGGGACGGTATACGGCAACGGATTGGAGCAAGGATGGCCTCTTCCAGGACAGGAGTCATAGTCAGTATCGGATGGGGGCTCCTGCTGCTCGCCCTTGCCCTGCCTGCCTGGGCCAAAGCCCCGGAAGAGCCGATCATCATTACCAACTCCAAAGCCTGGCAGCCCTTCTCCTATATCAATGAGTCGGGCCAGCCGGATGGCCTGCTGATCGATTTGTGGCGTGAATATGCCCGGGTGACCGGCCAGAAGATCGAGTTCAGGCTGGTCGACTGGCAGGGCTCCCTCGACCTGCTCCATGAGGGGAAAGCGGATGTTCACGCCGGACTGCTCTGGTCACCGGAGCGGGACAAACTGTTCGACTATGGCCGGCCTCTCGCCCAGCTCGACTCCCAACTCTTCTTCTCGAGCGAATTGCGCGGCACCGATGTCCACTACTACCTGCTCCATGAAACGGTCGGTGTGGTAGCCGGTGGCTACGAGGAGTATTACGCCAGACGCTACTTCCCCGGCACCAGACTGCAAACCTTCAATGACAATGACACCCTGCTGGCTGCGGCCTTCAAGGGTGAAGTGAAGGCCTTTATCGCCGATCTGCAGGTCGCCAACTTCTACATCTATACCTCGGACGATCCCACCCGCTTTATTCCGGTTCGCCACCTCTATACCGACCAGATCCGCTTTGCAGTGAAAAAGGGCGACCTTGCCCTGTTAAACCGGTTGGAAGAGGGGTTCGCCAAGCTCAAAGAGAGCGATCGGGAGCGGATCATCCGCAAATGGATGCATGTCGAAACCGTCTACCCCATCCATCTCGGCCCCTGGCTGCTGTTGGCCGGAGTGTTAATCATGGTGGCCTACATAGTGCAACTGCGCCGCGCTGTTGCCAGCCGTACCACCGAGTTGAGCCGCGCCAACGCCAGACTGGAGAAGCAGGCCAGTACCGACCCCCTGACCGGCCTGCTCAACCGACGGGCATTCATGCCTGCCATGGAGCAACGACTGGCAAGCGGGGAGCCCTGTGCTCTACTGCTGTTCGATGTGGATCACTTCAAGGAGACCAATGACCGCTTTGGTCATGGCATCGGGGATCTGTTGCTGGAAAAGCTGGCCACGACTGTGACGAACCTGTTACCCGAAGAGGCTCTGCTGGCTCGCATCGGCGGCGAGGAGTTTTGCCTGCTGCTGCCGTTGGCCACGCTGGCAGAGACAGAGCAGTGGGCCAAACGCCTCTGTCAGGAGTGCAATCAACAAACCCTGTACACCAACAATAGTGCAGTGACACTATCCATCAGCACAGGTGCAGTCTGGGTAGCAGCAAACAGAGAAGCAGATGCTGACCAGCTATTGCGGCAGGCTGACGCCCTCATGTATCAGGCCAAGGGACTGGGGCGCAATACCTGGCAAGCCGCCGCCTATCAGGCATAGTCCCCTGACGAACACGCAATAAAAACGGCCGCCATCGGAAGATGGCGGCCGCATGACAGGTTCCCTATCAGAAGTTGTAAGTCACGCCCAGGTTGTAGCGGCGACCATCCAGCACAGTGCCATAGCTGCTGTAATCCACTGTCTTGTCGAACAGGTTGTAGACCCCGGCAGTCAGATCCAGATGCTTGTTGGCCTTGTAGACCAGGCCCATGTCAAAGAAGGTGTAGGAAGGAGTCCCTTCCGCCATCTTGACCCGGCTCAGGTACTCGGAGGTCTCGCCACGGAAGTTGACCCGTGACCAGAGGCTGAGATCCTCGGTGGTTTGCCAGTCAACACTGCCGTTGAACATGTGACGGGGCATCTGGTTGAGGGCATGACCCGCCAGTGGACCACTCTTCTGCTCGGACTGGGTAAAGGTGTAGCTGGAGCTGACCGACCAATCCTCGTTGATAGCCCAATCCATCATCCCCTCGACCCCGCGCATGTTCGCCTTGTCGACGTTGACCCGATCACTGATGAAGTCATAACTGTACCCATTGAGGGTACAGGCGGGATCGCTCTTGCTGGTGCAGCGACGCACTTCGGAGATCTTGTTCTTGAAGTCGGTGTTGAACAGGGTAACCCCGGCGTTGAAACCCTGATGACCGTTCCACAGCAGACCGATCTCTTCACTCACGCTAGTCTCGGGTTTGAGGTCCGGGTTACCGACAAGCATACCATCCAGGCTGCCACCACCGGTGACCTGACCCCAGTTGGCCGCTGACATCCGCAAGTCAGGAGAGCGGTAACCGGTCGAGACGCCTCCTTTCAAGGTCCAACTGTCATCCAGATGCCAAACTCCGTAGAGGCGAGGGCTCCAGTGAGAACCGTAGTTCTGATCCCGATCCATGCGTGCGCCACCGGTCAGGGCAAAGCTGTCAGTGAGTGACCACTCATCTTCGACAAACATCGCCCAGCTCCAGCGGGTCAGCTGCTCGGCAGGGTTGGCCACTTTCAGGGTATTACCCTGATCGTGCAGATCCTCATAGCGATACTGACCACCGACGCTCAAGTAGTGATCCCCCAGAATAAACTGGGTATGGGTATCGGCGATGGTGTTGGTGAGCTCCATCTTGCGGCCGGGGTTGGTGTTGGTTTCCTGCTGCAGATAGCTGCTGGAGGAGCCGAAATCATACTGACCATCATGGGTCAGCGCATAGTTGGTGCGCTCGTATCGGTTAAGGCTATCTTTCGCCTTGGCAGCCAGCGAATTGCCGGCCGTGCGATCCCGATCCTGCAGACTGCGACTGGCTTCCAGATCGAAGCGGTTATGGTCATCAGGCTTGAAGCTGAGCACCGCCGTGCCACTGCGAGTCTCCTGCTCGGCAAAACCCTGGATAAATTTGTCTTCACCACGATGGGCGAGCTGACCATTGAAACGCAGCCCCAACACGCCATCGATCAGTGAACCTGCGGTATAGGCATCGGTCTGGAAGCTGTTGCCAGCATCCTTGTTCTCCTGGAAGGTAGAATCAGCATGAACCGAGCCCTGCCAGGCCAGACCGGTGGTCTTGCGGGTAATCACGTTAATCACGCCCCCCATGGCATCGGAACCATAACGGGATGACATGGGGCCACGGACGACCTCAATGCGCTCAATCGCCTGCAGTGGCGGCAGCCAGCCCTGTTCGATACCCGGACCATCGCTGTTCGGGCGAGTGCCACGGCTATCCACCTTCTTGCCATCAACAAGCATCAGAGTGTATTTCGACCCCATACCGCGAATGCTGATATCACTGCTGCTGCCACCGCCAGTCACCACAACACCGGGAACATCCTTCAGGGCATCGGTCACATCGCGATATGCCCGTTTCTCCAGCTGCTCACGGGTAATCACGGAGATGGAGGCGGCAGAATCTTCAATCTTCTGCTGGAAGCCGGAAGCGGTGACGACCATCACCTCTTGTTCGGCAGCATAGGCCTGGGTCGCAAGAAGGGAGCAGATCAACAAGGCAAGCTTGTTCGGTTTCACTGTTGTCATGTTTTAGCCTGAACATTTTTAGTAGGAAGGTGACGTATTCCCTTACTTCACTCATTACAACGCCCTGGCATCCGGCCAGACGCAGCATTAGAAAAGGCTCATTTGAAAAGCACTTTATTAATCAGCCCGCATTGTAACGACCCCGACCCGATCATTCAAACAATAATCATTATCATTTGTATTGCATGGCATTCCTGCTGAAAAACAGCTCATTCTTGATAAGAGACTGCTTTAATGGAATAAATCCATAAGTAAAAAAGGGGATTATACAAACAAGTGGAAGCGATGACGTACCGTTGCAAGATGGCCTGGTTTAATCCTCAAGCTCTATCAGCTCGCAGCGGAACAATATGGCCAAGATGGGATGTGTTGCGATACAGAGGTGGAAACAGGAGCAAGAACACCAATAGGGGAAGGTATTGCCATCGTGGCGGGATATCGGCAGCTCACCAGCAGGCTAAAAAAACATCAAAGCCCAGTCGTAAGACCGGTCATGAAGCCGAGCTTTGGTATTTGTTCTGGTATGCAAACCTGTGGGTCACTTGATAAAAACGCCCATAACAAAAAGGCCTTCCCATCTGGGAAGGCCTTCAAATTAGTGGCGGAGCGGACGGGACTCGAACCCGCGACCCCCGGCG
>NZ_JAAKTY010000018.1:0-91870 GCF_049174875.1 Aeromonas sp. 600948 | reverse complement strand
GGAGAAGGATTCGAACCTTCGAAGGCAGAGCCGTCAGATTTACAGTCTGATCCCTTTGGCCGCTCGGGAACCCCTCCCCAAGTGCGAGGCGCATACTATCAGATCCAGAGGCTTTGTGAACCCCTTGATGAGGCATCTGGCAGTAAAAAATGACTGTTCGTCGATTTTTTGATACATCCAGCTCAAAATTCAAGCTTATCAGCAAGTTGTGCGCTGCTTTTCTGCACAAAACAGCATCCGTGCAAGTTGGCGATCGCGCTGAAGAGAAGGGAAATAGCAGAAGACCGCCAGCGTCGGCGGTCTTCCCGGGCATCACATCTAGCGCTGGAACGGGTAGACCGAACCCAGTTTCAGGATCTGGGTCAGCTCGTCCAGTGCGCTGCGGGACTCCTGCACCAGTGCCGGATCCCTCAGATCGTCGAGGGTCAGGCGGTCGCGGTAGTGGCTATCGACCCAGCCATCGAGGCGGGCAAACTGGCTGTCGTTGATAAGGCAGGCCGGATTGACCGCAGCGAGTTCCTGATCGTTCATGGCAACCCGCAGTCGCAGGCAGGCCGGGCCGCCGCCATTGCGCATGCTCTGTTTCACATCCATATAGTGGACCGCCTTGATCGGGGTCTCCTGCGTCAGCAGCTTGCCAAGATAGGCCGACACCGCCGGATTGTCGCGGCACTCGGTGGGGGCGATGATGGCCATCTCACCGCTCGGCAGGGTGAGGATCTGGGTGTTGAACAGGTAGGATTTCACCGCATCCAGCACGGATACCTCGGCAGTTGGCACTTCGATAAAGTGCAAATCCCCCTCGCCAAACTTGCCGCGGATTTCAGTCAGCACCGCTTCGGTGTTGAGGAACGCTTGTTGGTGGAAGAAGAGCACGTTCTGGTTGCCCACCGCGATCACGTCGTTGTGGAACACCCCCTGATCGATCACATCCGGGTTTTGCTGAATAAACACCACGCTCTCCTCGCCAAGGCCATGGAGACGGGAGATGGCCTGGCTTGCCTCCAGAGTCTGGCGGGCCGGATAGCGCTTCGGCGCCGGGCGGGAGTAGTCAAAGGCGCTGCGGCCATAGACAAACAGCTCGACCCCCGCCTCGCCATAGGCACGGCAGAGCCGGGTGTGGTTGGCAGCCCCCTCGTCGCCGAAGTGGTCATTCTCCGGCAGATGGAGGTGGTGGCTGAAGTGGCGATCATTGTTGAACACGGCTCGTAGGATACGGCCCGTGACGTCCGGCTCCAGAGAGCGGTGAAACTTGTTGGTCAGGTTGGCGGGGGTGAAGTGAATGCGGCCATCCTGGGTATCGGCACTGGGAGAGACGGTGGCGGCGTTGGCGGTCCACATGCTGGAGGCCGAATAGCACGCGGCCAGTACGGCAGGAGCCTGTTTGGCGGCCTGCTCCAGCACCCGGGCATCGTTGCCGGTGAAGCCTAGGCGGCGCAGGGTGGCGAGATCGGGACGCTCTTGTGGCGCCAGTACCCCCTGGGTCATGCCAAGCTCGGTCAGCGCCTTCATCTTGCGCAGCCCCTGTTTGGCGGCCTCTTTCGGATTGGAAGCCTCCTGGGCATTGCTCTGGGAGGCAACGTTGCCGTAGGAGAGGCCGGCATAGTTATGAGTCGGGCCGACCAGACCGTCGAAATTGACCTCGAAGTGCTTCATTGAGTACATCCTTTCGATTTTTATGATGGGTAGCGGTTCCTTCCGCGCACAATGCGTCGGGGTTAGGCCATTATAAAGAGATTTTATGTTTTTGTAACAAGCCGGTAACCGGCAGACGTTTTTATGTCGTTTCAGATATAAAAAGAGGGGCGGTATGGCAGAAAATTGAAAAAGCGGTTGCGTCCGGCCTGTTGCCTTCGCATTAATAAATAAAGAAGCAATAAAAGAAGCCGTGTGGTGCGGGCTGGTCAGGCAAATTTGCTCACAAGATTGCTTTTTCGCGCCAAATCTCTTATACAGCCCCACAAAACCGCACACCAACCCCGTCGGGTGCAATGAGGATAATAGTTACAGCATGGGCAAATCACTGGTCATAGTGGAGTCTCCGGCCAAGGCCAAGACGATCAACAAATATCTGGGCAAGGACTACGTGGTGAAATCCAGCGTTGGTCATGTTCGCGATCTGCCCACCAGCGGCAGTGCCAGCACCGAGCCCAAGAAACCTGTCATTCGCGGCATCAAGTTGAGCGAATCCGAGAAGGCTGCCAAGGATCGCAAGGCCCTGTTTGCCCGGATGGGTATCAATCCGACCGCTGGCTGGCAGGCTAACTACCAGATTTTGCCCGGCAAGGAGAAGGTGGTCAGCGAGTTGCAAAGTCTGGCCGAGAAAGCCGACACCATCTATCTCGCAACCGACTTGGATAGAGAAGGGGAAGCGATCGCCTGGCACCTGCGCGAGATCATCGGTGGCGACGACAGCCGCTACAAGCGCGTGGTGTTCAACGAGATCACCAAGAGCGCCATCAAGGAGGCGTTTGCCCAGCCGTCCGAACTCAATATTGACCGCGTCAATGCCCAGCAGGCCCGTCGTTTCCTCGACCGCGTGGTGGGTTACATGGTTTCCCCGCTGCTGTGGAAAAAGCTGGCCCGCGGTCTCTCCGCCGGTCGAGTGCAGTCCGTTGCGGTGCGTCTCATCGTCGATAAAGAGCGCGAAATCAAGGCGTTCGTACCGGTCGAGTTCTGGGATCTCAATGCCGACCTGCTGACCGCTGACAAGAGCGATCTGCGGATGGAAGTGGTCAGCCGCAATGGTGCCGACTTCAAGCCAGTGACCCAGGCCGAGACCTTTGCCGCCGTGGCGGCCCTGGAAGGGGTCGACTACAAGGTGGTGAACCGGGAAGACAAGCCGACCGGTTCCAAGCCTTCTGCTCCTTTCATCACCTCTACTCTGCAGCAGGCGGCCTCTACCCGGCTGAGTTTCGGGGTCAAGAAGACCATGATGATGGCCCAGCGTCTCTATGAAGCGGGTTACATCACCTATATGCGTACCGACTCCACCAACCTCAGCAAAGAGGCGGTGGACGCGGTGCGGGAATACATCGGCGAGCAGTATGGCGCAGCCTACCTGCCGGCCGAGCCGAATCTGTATGGCGCCAAGGCCAATGCCCAGGAGGCCCACGAGGCGATCCGTCCCTCCAGTGTGCTGGTGACTGCCGAGATGCTGGAAGGGATGGAACCGGATGCGATGCGCCTGTACGACCTCATCTGGCGTCAGTTCGTCGCCTGCCAGATGACCCCGGCCCAGTACGACTCCTCCACCCTGACCGTCAAGGCGGGTGAGTTCGAGCTCAAGGCCCGTGGCCGTACCCTGCGCTTCGCCGGTTGGACCAAGGCGCTGCCGCCGATGGGTCGCAAGGGCGAAGATAGTCAGCTGCCGGCGGTGACCGTGGGCGAGGTGCTGAAACTGGTCAAGCTGGATCCGCGCCAGCACTTCACCAAGCCGCCTGCCCGTTTCACCGAAGCCGCGCTGGTGCGCGAGCTGGAAAAACGCGGCATCGGCCGTCCGTCAACCTACGCCTCCATCATCTCCACTATCGTCGATCGTGGTTATGTGCGGGTCGAAAGCCGCCGTTTCTTCGCCGAGAAGATGGGCGAGATCGTCACCGATCGTCTGGTGGAGAACTTCGTCGAGCTGATGAACTACGAGTTCACCGCCAAGATGGAAGACAAGCTCGATGGCATCGCCGAAGGGAGCCTGGAGTGGAAGAAGGTACTGGACGCCTTCTACGCCGAGTTTACCCAGGAGCTGGAGAAGGCTGACAAGGCGCCCGAAGAGGGCGGCATGCGTGCCAACCAGATGGTGATGACCGACATCGACTGCCCGGATTGCGGCCGCAAGATGGGTATCCGTACCGCTACCACCGGTGTCTTCCTTGGCTGCTCCGGTTATGCCCTGCCGCCGAAAGAGCGCTGCAAGAAGACCATCAACCTGGTCTCTGCCGACGAGTTTGTCTCCGCCACCGATGGCGAAGAGGCGGAAACCGAAGCGCTGCGCGCCAAGCACCGCTGCGGCGTGTGCGGCACCGCGATGGATGCCTACATCATCGACGACAGCCGCAAGCTGCACGTCTGTGGTCGCAACCCGGATTGCGATGGCTACGAGATCGAGAAGGGCCAGTTCAAGCTCAAGGGCTACGAAGGGCCGAGCATCGAGTGCGACCGCTGCGGCAGCGAAATGCAGCTCAAGAACGGCCGTTTCGGCAAGTACATGGGCTGCACCAACGAGACCTGCAAGAACACCCGCAAGATCCTGAAAAACGGCGACATCGCGCCGCCGAAGGAGGATCCGGTGCCGCTGCCGGAGCTCAAGTGCACCCAGTCCGATGCCCACTTCGTGCTGCGTGACGGGGCTGCCGGTCTGTTCCTGGCGGCCAGCAACTTCCCCAAATCTCGCGAGACCCGCGCGCCGCTGGTGGAAGAGCTCAAGCGCTTCAAGGATCGCATCTCCGCCAAGCACAAGTATCTGGCTGGTGCCCCGCTCACTGATCCGGACGGCAACCCCGCCATCGTGCGCTTCAGTCGCAAGACCAAGGAGCAGTACGTGATGAGCGAGGTTAACGGCAAGGCGACCGGTTGGACTGCTCACTACGACAACGGTACCTGGCAAGAGAGTTTGCCAAAGGCTAAAAAAGCCTGATGAAAAGAGGCCCCGACAAGGGGCCTCTTTGCTTATGGATAGCGGTATACTGAGACAGCTGCAAGGAGTGCAGCTGTCGTCAATCGCGAAGTAGACAAGGAGGTTGAGATGGAGATTAACGAGATCCGGCCAGGCATGAGCTGCATGACCCGTGAAGGTGCGGCCTATGTGCTGGAGGTTGACCGGCAGAGCCTGCTGGTGCTGCTGCAGCGAGCGGATGAGACCATACCGGTGCAGGTGCGCAGCGACGAGATCCTGGCGCCGCTGGAGTGATCCGGCTGTGATCCCCTCAAAACGGCAGTAGAAAAAGCAGCTCGGCCAGATCGGGCTGCCATTGCCACTCCTTCATTCTGACCCGCCCACCGATCACCACGACCCCTTCTTGCTGCAGGCGTCCCGTCTGTTCGGCAAAGCCTGGCGACCCTTTCGGTAACGAGATGGTGCCCGCCGCGCCCAATACCCGATGCCACGGCAGTACCTTGTCGGTTTCCCGCAGCACCTTGCCTACCAGTCTTGCCCGTCCGGGCAGCCCCGCCAGATCGGCCACCTGACCGTAACTGACCACCCGGCCTGCCGGGATCAAGGCGATGATCGCTTCGATACGGGCAGTTTTGTTCAATGGGGATGGACTTGATTCAATGCTCATAAACCCGATTCGTCAAAAACAACAGAAGCGCCATTGTGGCGCTTCTGTCATGGGGCTGGCAATGATTCAGCCGAAGGTCTGGCTAAGCCCCTTCAGTTGCTTGGCCCGTTCCAGCAGAGCCTGACTGGAGTGATCGACATCCAGCATCTTCTGACTGTTGGCGTGGGAGTACTCGGAGATCTGGTGGATGCTGCGGCTGATCTCCTCTACTACCGCTTGTTGCTGCTCAGCAGCGGTGGCGATCTGGGTGGAGTGTTCGGTGACCAGCTCTATCTCTGCCAGCACGGTATGGAGGCTGCTGGCGCCCTGGCGGGTCATCTCGGCACATGCGCGGGTCTGTTGCAGGTTCTCCTGCATCATCCCCTTCCAGCGTCCCAGCGTGTGCTGGATCTGCTTGATGCTGCCCTGGATCTGCTCGGTCGCCTTGTGGGTGCGGGTCGATAGAGTTCGTACCTCGTCTGCGACCACCGCAAAACCACGGCCCTGCTCTCCGGCGCGAGCCGCTTCGATGGCGGCGTTGAGGGCCAGCAGGTTAGTCTGCTCGGCGATGCCCTGGATCTCGCCCATGACACTGCCAATCCGTTCGGATTCGCTGGCGAGCTCTACCGCCGAGTTGAACGCCAGCTCTGCCTGTTTGGCGAGCTGTTCGATCTGTTGCTCTGTCTGGTTCAACTGCTGGTTGGTTTGTTCACAACGATTGCGAGCTTCGTTGACCTGACCGTTGGAGTCCTGAATGTTGCGGGCGATCTCGTGAGCTGTGTTGGCCATCTGAGTCATAGCCGTAGCCATCTGCTGGGTCTGGGCATCTTGCTCGTTGATATCGAGACAGGCCTGATGAGAGGCCTGCTTCAGATTGATGGCCAGGGTTTGCAGAGGTGCCGTGGCATCGTTGATCCGTCCCAACACGGTTCGGATGCGGGCCTGCAGCATCTTGATATGAAAATCGGCAATGGCGCCGGGGTTGTCACCGGAGTAGACCAGCCGGGTCAGACTGTCATATTCACGGCCCAACTGCTGTAGATAGTGGGGCAGAGCGAAGATCTCGCGCCAGTAGGCGCCGCCGATGAGCAACAGGGGCAGCAGCATCAGCAGGGCGGTCATGGCCCCTTGGCTAGCGAAGGTCCAGCCCATCAGGCCGAGCAGCAGCAGGGTAATGGCCGGGGTGCGCACTCTGGCAAGAGAGGGGAGGTTGCTGCTGTTGCCGCGCTCTGCTTTGAGCAGGGCCTGGTAGGTCTGAGCGGCGATGCGCTTGAATTGGGGCTCGGGCTTGCAGCGTACCGACTGGTAGCCGCTGATCCTGTTGCCTTCATAGATGGGGGTCACATAGGCATCTACCCAGTAGTAACGGCCATCCTTGCAGCGGTTTTTTACCATACCGCGCCAGGGTTTGCCCTCCTTGAGGCGGGCCCAGAGATCGGCGAAGGCGGCCTTGGGCATGTCGGGGTGGCGTACCAGATTGTGGTTGTGTCCCACCAGTTCATCGACCGAGTAGCCTGCGATGTCGCAGAAGGCCGGGTTGGCGTAGGTGATCACCCCGCGCAGGTCAGTGGTTGAGACCAGTTGTACGTCGGCAGGAAACTCCACTTCGCTATCCAGGGTATGGACGTTTCTGCGGGCCATAGGAATACGCTCCGATGTTCTTGTTGATAATGTTGTCGTTGTTATTGTGGCAGATCTGGAGGTGACCGCAGGCTCGCGCCAGCAGGAGGCAGATCAGCTTCATTGGGGGCTGGATTTTGCCAATAATGGCGGATGAATGGTAGGGGGAAGTTGATGTTTTGTTGGCTAATCGTAAAAAAGGCGGCCGATTGGCCGCCAAAGTAGAGACAACATTACCTCTGTGGCATCCGGTAGCGCACCTGCAACTGATCGAGGATCTGCAGCTGACCCGGCAGGCGGGCGGCGAAGTGCTCCCAGCCCTTGTGGGCGGGATCGCTCCAGGCCACCTCGGCCGTGGCCAGCATACGCGGGAACAACATGTAGTCGAGACGATCACGGCTGGTGATCAATTCTGACCACAAGGGGCTCAGCACCCCGAGGATGTTATCGTTGGCATGGAAATCGGCTGGGGCAGGGTCACACGCGTAGATCTGCTCCAGATTGAGGGTACCCGCCCAGTAGAGGCCGGGTTCATGAATATCGGCGCTCCAGGCGAGATCGAGATAGAGGAACTGGGCGGGCGCCATCACCACCGGATAACCGGCCGCGGCAGCATCCAGCCCCGCCTGAAAGCAGGTCCAGGCACAGACGGCGGCTTTACGGCTCACCTTGTCGCCATGCAGGATCTCCTCCCAGCCGATCATCTGTTTGCCTCTGGCGGCCAGATAGCGCTGGCAGTGGCGCAGCAGATGGCCCTGCAGCTCGCGGCAATCGGCGTAGCCCTGCTCGACCATCAGCTGCTGGCAGGCGGGGCTGTCGGTCCAGACCCCGGTCGGCACCTCGTCACCCCCCATGTGGATCTGCGGGCCGGGGAAGAGTTCGCACACCTCGTCCAGCACCGCCTCCAGGAAGCGGTAGGTGCCGGGCAGGGCGGGGTTGAGCACGTTGTCATCGAAATGCTGAACCGAGCGGTAGCGGGAGTGATCCGCCGTTTCGATCAGCAACTCGGGCAGCGCCTTGATGGCAGCGTGGCAGTGGCCCGGAATGTCGATCTCGGGAATGACGGTGATGCCGAGCTCACCGGCATAGCTCACCAGCTCCTTCACCTCGCTCTGGGTGTAGTAGCCGCCATAGGGTTCGGCGCCGCCGCTGAGCTGGGGGCAGATCGCCAGATCGTGGCCGCGCCAGGCACCCACGTCGGTCAGCTCCGGGAAGGTCTTTATCTCGAGTCGCCACCCCTCGTCATCGGTCAGATGCCAGTGGAAGCGGTTGAACTTGTAGAGGCTCATCAGCTTGAGCAGG
This sequence comes from Aeromonas sp. 600948, assembly GCF_049174875.1. Classification (NCBI taxonomy): domain Bacteria; kingdom Pseudomonadati; phylum Pseudomonadota; class Gammaproteobacteria; order Aeromonadales; family Aeromonadaceae; genus Aeromonas; species Aeromonas sp. 600948. Next base: position 83,690 of record NZ_JAAKTY010000018.1, on the reverse strand, counting down.
CGCTTGATGGTGGCCGGAGTGTGGAAGTGGCGGGCGCAATCGAGAAAAATGCCGCGAAAGCCAAAGCGCGGGGCATCCTCCAGCGTGATGCAGGGCAGGCTCTCCCCATGTTGCAGATACCACTGAGCCAGCGTGACCAGCCCATGACGCCAGCCCGCTTCGTCGGCGGCGGCAATCACCACCTCCTGCGGCGTGATGGTGAGTTGGTAGGCTTCGGGTGCCAGTTTGGCCTCGGTCAGCCGGATTTCAGCGTCGTGATCCTGCTCCAGTGCCAGCGACGTCAGCTCGTTGAAGTGGGCCAGCAGCTTCGGCACATCGTGAGGGGCGCTGACATGAGCCCGCTCGGCCAGCCGGAAGTTCCCCTCCAGCAGTACCAGATGGGCCGGTTGCGGCACTATACCGGGCAGAGGCTCGACATCTGGCAGGTCGGGGCGGGCTAACGGCGGGTTTTCCAGTCCAAGATCCTGAGCGGCCAGTGTCACCGGCAGCAGCTGGGCACCTGTGGTCGCCTCCGGCAAGCTGAGGAAAAAGCCCTGCGGCATGTCGGAGAGCTTCTTGATGGGGGTCTGGCGGCAGCAAAAGCGCAGCTCGCAGCTGCCAGCGTTCGGGACAATCACCTTGTAGCTGCCGCTCTGGCGCTCCAGCTCGCCCCCTTGCAAGGAGTCGGGGTCGATATGGCGAGCCAGACAGAAGTGCAGCTTCCACTTGGTATCAGGCATGCGGGAGAGGGTGAAAGTGAACCAGACATCCTCGCCGTCACGTCGGGCGACCTGGGTGTGGATCAGGGGTGTAGACATGGAAAATCCTCTGATTGGGCAAACAGGATGGCGCCATCGAGCGCATCTGCCTGGGGGGGGATCAGGTTGAGCTGGCCGAGACGGGGAGCGAGGCGGGTGCCAATCCCCCCCAGCAGGGCGATCTGTCTGGCACCGAGCTGGGTCATCCCCTCCAGCAGGATCTGCAGCTGCTCGCAGGTTTCGTCCAGCAGCTGATTGGCGAGCTCGTCGCCATCGCTGGCTGCATCAAATACCCAGGGGGCAAAGTGGCCATAGTCCGCCGGAATGGCGCGGGCGGCCCAGCGTACCACCTCGGCCTGATCCCGCTTGAAGCGATCCATCAAGCGGATGGCGAGGGTGCTGGGGGGCAGAATGCCGTCGTGGCAGAGCAGGGATTGCTGGATGGCGCGCAGCCCCAGCCAGGCGCCGCTGCCTATGTCTGAAATGGGGAAGCCGCGGCCGGAACAGGTGCGGATCTGCCCCTCCTGATAGACCAGCCCCACCGAGCCGGTACCGGCGATGAGGATGGCCCCCTCACGGCCGCCAAAGGCGCCGAGGCAGGCACCGAAGGCATCGGAGGTGAGCCTGATGCTGGCAAAGGGGAAGGGCATCTCGAGCAGGGCGTGATAGCAGTCGGCCAGCTCGGCGGAGGCGAGCGCCAGCCCGATTCCCATCTGCTGTTCGCACTCTATTCCGAGCCCGGCGGCAAGGCGGGCGCTGGCGATGGCAGCCAGCACATTGGCGTGGGCATGGGGGATGCCCAGCTCCAGATTGGAGCCGGCTGCACGCCCCTCTCCGAGCAGCTTGCCCGCCCGATCCCGAATGCGGGCGCGGGTGTGGGTGCCCCCGCCGTCGACCCCGACCCAGTATTCAATCATGTCGACCTCCATTTCCCTGCGCACTCTGCCAAGTGATGGCCAGAGCAAACCAGGCAGCGTGGGGGATCCACTGCTCCCCCCAGCGCCAGTTCTGATCCAGCCGATCTTTGTACTCCTCCGGAATAAAGGCCACCTCATTTTCGTCATCAAACCCTGAGGTGATGCCGTTGCAGATACCCCCCTGCGCATTGGGATACCCGGCGGTATAGGCGGGGTTGTTGATGCCGTGGCCCGCCAGCATGCAGGCGTTGAACGGGTTCTGCCCGAGGATCCAGTCGAGTTGGCGCTGACCGTAAGTGAGCAGCGGCTGGCTCTGGCGGGGGAAGTGGCGGGCGCCAGCAAAGGCCATGGCAGCCAGCGAGGCCAGGCGGGCATTCTCCCCCTGCCACCAGTAACCGGACTCGTTGTGATGGGGCATAAAGAAGCTGACGCGCGGCGCTTCATCCACCCCTTTGACATATTGGCGGGCGAGGGAGAAGGGGTTGCCTGCGCGGGCACAGAGCGCCAGCTCGGCGGCTAGCGCCTGCTCCACCACGGTTTGTACCCGTGCCTTGTATTCCTGATCCGGCTCTACGCCCAGATATTCCAGCAGCGCCAGTACCGGCAGACCCGCCTCAGCGGCGTGGTAGTAGGGGCGCGAGCCATCCTCGTTGGCCGACCAGTAGTGACCCAGCTCAGGATGGGAGCGCTGGCGGGCACAGAGCTTGCTGGCGCGAGTTCTCGCCTCATTCAGCCACTCGGCGCCGAAGGTGCCGGTCAGCTCTACCGCTGCCAGCAGGGCGCAGTAGTCGTCGATGATGTTCTCGACCCCGTCATCCAGATAGGAGAGGTTGTGTTCACGCAGATGCAGGTAGCCGCGTTTGGCGGCCTCGGCGTAGCGGCTGGCATCGAAGTCGCCGCTGACGCTCTCGCGGGCGGCGCGGGCCAGCGCGGCGATGGCCATGCCGCCCCCTTGGCGAAAACCTGCCTGCCAGTTGGCGGACTTGAGCCCCTGCTGGGTGGCATAGGCGCATAGCTCGCGCTGCTCCGGGTCCTTGCTCCACTTGTCGAACAGGGTCATGTAGAAGAAGCCCGACTCATCCTGCATCCGGCAGAGGAAATCGGCGCCGTGCAGCGCCTCGTCATTGAGCCGCTTGCAGAGGTTCACCCCGTCGATATCGCGGCGCGGGGCCAGCAGTTCGCGGCACTTGAGCAGAGCCCACACCACCATGGGGGTCTGTTGGGGGTTGAGGTAGTTGGCGTAGGAGAGGTGGCTCAGGTACTTGCTCATGTCGCCGCTGGCATCGAACCAGCCGCCGTGCACATCTTTGTGCTGGTCGGTGCCAAACAGGCGGGCGCTGCGGTCGGCCCGATCAAAGGTGCCGCTGGCGCGCTGGCCCTTGAAGTAGTGGATGACATCGGAGAGGCAGCGGCTGGCCAGCAGATCCTGGCCGATGGCAAAGCGGGTGGAGCGGACAATGCCTTGGGCAGTGATCGCCTCCAGTCGATAGTGACCCGGCTCCTTGAAGGCGGAGAAGTCGGCGCGCCAGTAAGCGCGGCCCTGCCAGCCAGGGACGCTGCCAGCCGGTTGCAGCGGAGTTTCAAACAGGATCTGGCCATCATCAAGGCGTTGCAGCCTGACATAGCCGCCGAGATCAGGGGCGGGGGAGGTTTGCAACAGGGCGACTTTGTGTCCGTCGCACTCGTAGCCCACCTGATTGATCAAGAGTTCCATCAACTTCTTACTCCTGTGGTTCACCGCCGGGCGGTGAGGCACATCACGGGGCTGTGGCCGCCCCGTATCGAGGCATGGCCGGACAGGGTTGTCCGGCCGGTCTAAGGCTCACCCTCACTCGTAGAGGTAGCAGCGCACGAAGTGGTTGTCGGCAAGCTTGGTGATGGGGGGCAGCGCCTCCTTGCAGCGGGGTATCGCCTGATTGCAGCGCCCGGCAAAGGGGCAACCGCAGGACTCCGGCGTCCAGAGCGGGATCTCCCCCTTGCGGCCACCCTCCAGCTCGGCGTGGATGCTCTTCTCCGGGTCGGGCACCGCCGAGATAAGCAGCTGGGTGTAGGGGTGCTGCGGGTGATGCAGGATCTCGTCCACCTCTCCCCACTCCACCATGTGACCCACATACATGACCGCCAGATCTTCCGCCACATAGCGGGCGGTGGCGATGTCGTGGGTGATGTAGAGCATGGAGACGCCGAGCTCATTCTTCATCTGCTCCATCAGGTTGAGGATGCCGATGCGAATGGAGACGTCGAGCATGGAAGTCGGCTCGTCCGCCAGCACCACTTCCGCCTCCACCGCCAGATTGCGGGCGATGTTGACCCGCTGGCGCTGGCCGCCGGAGAGCTGGTGCGGATACTTGGCCGCCGTCGCCTTGGCGGGGGTCAGACCGACCTTTTCCAGCAGGGCGTAGACCATGTCGGGCAGCTCTTTCTTGTCGATCACCTTGCTGTGCAGCAGCAGGGGACGGGCGATGTGGTGATAGATGGTGTGGGTCGGGTTGAGCGAACCGAACGGATCTTGCCACACCATCTGCACGCTCTGGCGATAGTCGAGCAGGGCGGTGCCCTTGTTGAACTCCTCCAGATCGTGGCCGCGATAGAGAATGCGCCCGGCACTGAGCTTGTACATCTTGGCGATGATCTTGGCGATGGTGCTCTTGCCGGAGCCCGACTCCCCGACCACCGCCAGGGCGCGGCCCCGGTGCAGGTTGAAGGTGATGTCGGAGAGCGCCCGCATCTTGCCACTCTTGATGGCATTGGAGTTGATGGGGAAGTCCTTGTAGAGGTGCTGGACTTCGATGATGGGTGCATCGGTTTTGGCGATTTGCATGACAGACATCCTTAACAGCCAGCGGCCTTGTCCAGATAGATCACGGAATCTTGTTGCAGTCCCTGCTCCTCATAGAGGTGGCAGGCGGTCTGTTGCCCGGGGCGGATCTCGGCCAATCTGGTGTACTCCTGACGGCAGCGATCGTGCACCTTGCCGCAGCGGGCCTGAAAGCGGCAGCCGACCGGCACCTCCAGCAGGTTGAGCGGTGTGCCCGGGATCCCCTCCAGTACCTTCTTCGGCCCGTGCAGGGGCGGGAAGGAGTTGCCGAGCCCTCTGGTATAGGGGTGCAGCGGCGCGGTCAGGATCGCCTTGGAAGGAGCCACCTCCACCAGCTCACCGGCATACATGATGCCGATGCGATCGCAGAACTCCACCATCAGGGAGAGGTCGTGGGTGATGAACAGAATGGAGAAGTTGAACTTCTCTTTCAGGGCATAGACCTTCTGCAGGATCTCCCGCTGTACCACCACATCGAGCGCCGTGGTCGGCTCATCCATGATGAGCAGCTCGGGGTTGAGCGCCATGGCGATGGCAATCACCAGCCGCTGGCGCATGCCGCCGGAAAACTGGTGCGGGTAGTCCTTGAGCCGGCTCGGGTGAATATCGACTATGGTGAGCAGCTCCTGGGCGCGCTTGATCGCCTCGTAACGGGTCATGCCGGGGTTGTGGGCCAGCAGCACGTCGCAGAACTGCTCCTCCATCCGCAGCACTGGGTTCAGGGCGTTCATGGCGGACTGGAACACTACCGACACCTGTTGCCAGCGGTAGGAGCGCAGCCGCTCGTCGTTGTAATGGAGGATGTTCTCCCCCTTGAACAGGATCTCGCCACCACTGATGTAGGCGGGCGGCTTGTGCAGCCGGGCCACCGAGAAGGCGACGGTGGATTTGCCGCAGCCCGACTCACCGGCGAGACCGAAGATCTCGCCTTGTCTGATATCGAAGCTCACCGAGTTGACGGCGCGCACGTCGCCATTTTCGGTGATGTAGTCGACGCAAAGATTGCGTACTGACAGCAGGGGATGCTTGTTCATGCTGTCTTCTCCTGTGCGGCAGAGAGTGGTGTTGCGACCGGTGTGGCAAGTTTCTTCCAGCGGCTCAACCCTTTGTGGGAGCGCAGCTGCGGGTTGGCAATCTCGTCGATGGCGAAGTTGAGCAGAGCCAGACCGGCACCCAGGGTGGCGATGGCGAAGCAGGGGGCCAGGATCTCCCACCAGGCGCCGACCAGAATGGCACTGGAGGTCTGGGCGTTGTAGAGCATGATGCCCCAGCTCACCACGGTCGGGTCGCCAAGCCCCAGGAACTCCAGGGTCGCTTCGGTGACGATGGCGTAGATGATGGAGCCGATGAAGCTCACCCCGATGATGGAGATGAGGTTGGGCAGGATCTCCACCAGAATGATGCGCCAGGCCGGCTCGCCCAACACTTCGGCGGCGATGACGAACTCCTTCTCGCGCAGGGCCAGGGTCTGGGCACGGATGACCCGCGCGCCATAGGCCCACGAGGTCAACCCTATTATCACGGCAATCACCGCCGGTGACGCCTCCCCGATAAAGCTCGCCAGCACCAGTAGCAAGGGGAGGTTGGGGATCACCAGCACCACGTTCATCAGGAAGGTGAGGCACTCATCCACCAGACCGCCGAAGTAACCGGCGGTGATGCCGATGGCGACGGCCAGGGTGCAGACCAGCAGGCCTGCGCTGAAGCCCACCAGCAGCGAAATACGGGCGCCGTTGGTGAACTGGGCCCAGATGTCGTGGCCCATGCGGGTTGAACCCATCACGAACTCGGCACTGGGCGGCTGGTGCGGGCGAGCCACCCGTTTGGTCGGCTCGTTGCTGGCCAGAATGGGGGCAAAGAGGGCCATCAGTACGAAGGCAACCACGATGGCGAGGCCACAGGCAGCCTTCTTGTTGCCCAGCAGGATTTTGAGGATTGTGGGCATACGCATCTTGTTGTCCGGTAACAGAATTTTGAGCATGGTCGGCATACGCATCTTATTTGCCTCCTGTACGCAGACGGGGATCCAGGAAGACGTAGAGCACGTCGGCCAGGAAGTTGAAGCTGAGCATGGTGATGGTCATGATGAGCAGCTGCCCCTGAATGAGCGGGTAGTCGCGGGCCAGAATGCCCTGATAAAGGGTCAGGCCCAGGCCGGGATAGTTGAAGATAACTTCGGTGATGAGGGAGCCACCGATAACGAAGCCGAGCGCCATGGAGAGGGCGGTGACGCTGGGCAGAATGGCGTTGCGGGCGCCGTAGTTGAAGATCACCCGGTTGCTGGAGAGCCCCTTGGCCTTGGCCATGGTGATGTAATCCTCGCCCAGCAGGTTGATCATGTTGTTGCGCATGGTGATAAGAAAGCCCCCCACCTGTACCACGGCCAGGGTCAGCACCGGCATGATGGCGTGAGTCATGATGCTCTTGATGTGCTCCCAGCCCCAGTCAGCCTTGATCTCCGGGCTGTAGGCGTAGCCGATGGGCAGCCACTCGAGGCTGACCCCGAACAGGAACAGGGCGAGCAGGGAGACCACCACCGGCGGAATGGCCTGCATCACCAGGGTGAGCGGGGAGAGAATGCTGTCCATCCGGCCGCCGCGATACCAGGCGGCGAAGATGCCGACGATGGAACCGAGGGAGAAGCTCAGGATGGTGGAGGTGCCGACCAGAAACAGGGTCCAGCCGATGGCACGGCCCAGCACGTCAGAGACCTGCTGCGGGTAGAAGCGCACCGAGGTGCCGAGATCCCAGGTGAAGACACTCTTCACATAGGTGAGAAACTGGGTGCCGATGGGGCCGTCGACAAAGCCGAAGGTGGCTTTGAGGGCTTCCAGGGCGGCGGGTTCCATCATGGCGCCAGCGCGGGCAAACATCACGGAGACAGGATCCCCTGGCATGGCACGGGGTAACAGGAAGTTGATGGTGGCGGCTACCAGAAAGGCAACCAGATAGAAGGAAAAGCGTCTCAGTATGAATCCCATGATAGTACCTTTTACTGCAAGTCTGCCCCGCGTCGGGTATAGCTACCCCAACCCCGGCGGTGCCGGGCAAGAAAGGGGTTAACGGGGAAGATGGCCCCCCGCAGGGGGCCGGGATTGTTTAGCTGTTTGGCTTGAGGGACAACACGTGCAGCAGACGCTCAGGGGTGTCCGGGTGGAGCTGAGGTTTGGCTACCGGGTTATCAGCACTGAACCAGCCGTTGAAGCGCTTGGTGCTGTACTCATACCAGGTCGGGTTGTTGAAGACCGGAATGATGGTCTGGTTGGCACCAACACGATCCTGGATGGCGAACATGATCTCCTTCTGCTTGGCCGCATCGGCGGTCTGGGTGAAGTCATCGATCAGCTTGTCGAGCTCGGGGTCCTTGTAACGGGGCGCGGCGAAGCGGTTGCCACGGTCGCCCATGTTGCGGGAGTGGAACGCGGTCTCGAAGTACTTGTGCGGGTTGGCACCGGCAAAGTAACCCTGCAGGGCGACATCGAAGTCACCGGTGATCAGGTTCTCGGTCCAGACGGTTGCTTCCGGGGTGGCGGTCTTGGCGTTCAGGCCCAGCGCCTGCAGCCCTTCTACACCAATCTGAACTGTGTTGACCCAGTCGGTCCAGCCGTTCGGTACCAGTACCTTGAACTCGATCTTTTTGCAGCTCGGGGTGTCGAGGAACTTGTCGCCGTCACAATCCTTGTAGCCTGCCTCTTTCAGCAGGGCCTTGGCCCCTTCCAGATCGAACTTGTTGTACTTGCCGTACTTCTTGTCCACTTCCGGGTTGTTCCAGGAGTCAAAGGCTTTGCCCAGACCTGACGGGTACTCGTTGACGGTGGGGTAGCCGTAGCCCGCGATATCCACCATGGACTGGCGGTCCATCGCCATGGAGAAGGCGCGGCGGAAGTTGATGTCGTTGAAGGCTTCGTTATTGCCCGGGTTCTTGGTCTGGAAGTTGACGTTGAACGCCACGGTACCGGAGGCCGGGAACCAGTATTTGTTGTTCTTCGGATCGTTGCCGACGTAGAGGCGTTCGATATCCGGCACGAAGGAGCCGAACCAGTCGATGTCACCCTTCATGACAGCCGCCAGCACCTGGTCGTTGGTGGCCATCTGCGGCATGCGGATACAGTCGATAGCGAGGTTGGCGTTATCCCAATAGTGCGGGTTGCGGCACTGGGTGTAGAGCTGGGCGGAGAAGTTGTCCACTTCGGTGAAGGGGCCAGTACCAACCGGCTTGTCGTTGGTGAAGGCAACCGGATCTTTCACCGATTTCCACTGATGCTCCGGCACTATGGGTACCAGCACCAGATCATTCACCACGTTGGTGTTGACCTCGGTCAGGTCGAATTTGACCTTGTTGGGGGCCAGCTTCTCGACGCTCTTGATCTGGGTCCAGATTGAGCGCTCATCCAGCGCCTTGTTGGCCTTGACCAGATTGAAAGAGAAGATGATGTCATCGGCATCAAAGGCTTCGCCGTCAGACCACTTCACGCCGTCACGCAGATCGAAGGTGACGGATTTCAGGTCATCGCTGAACGCATAGTTGGTGGCCAGACGATAGACGGGTTTGCCCCCTTGCATATCGTTGAAGATCACCAGCGGCTCATAGATGAAGTGACGGGTGGTGTGCAGCAAGCCCGCTTGCAGGAAGGGGTTGAAGTTCTTGACCCAGGCGGTTTCCTGCTGTGCGACCATGGTCAACACGGTTTTGTTTTCTGCGGCCATGGCGTTACCGGCGGCACCGGCAAGCATCATGGTTCCCAGCATTACAGCGGTAGAGATTTTGGATACTTTGGCAAGCATATGTTTTCCTTTCTTATTTTTTGGCATTCCCGAGGGTTCGCCTTGTTTTGTGTGAGCACCGGTTTCGCATGCTGATGAAATCGGCCCTCTGTGTTGGTCAGGTGTCTAACCTTTGTCGTTCTGTTTTCCAACGCCCTAAGCAAACCAGAATTAACAGGAAAACAACAACTATTGATTTCGTTGTTTTCGTAAAAATTGACGGTGTTACGTCAATCTCGTCAAAATCGATTTTTATCTTTTTAAAATCATAGCTTTTCGTTATTTGCTTTCGCGTAAAAAGTGGCTGTGAAAATGGCGTGTATGACAAATTTGTGAATTGGATCCGCTCTCGGTTTCGGGGTCGTGCGGGGCTTTGTTTTGCATAAAAAGAAACCAGATTGCCAATTGTGATCCGGCGCCCGTTTAGGGCGCCGTGTCACGGCTTGCGGTTGGCGAGTTGACGCAGGGTCTGGGCGCTGTGCTGTAACTGCTGGCGCTGGTGGTCATTGAGCGGGCAGTGGCCCAGCACATACTCGGTGGTGGCCACGACCGTCTTCCAGCGTGGCGACTTGGGCAGGGTGTCCAGACTCAGGTATTTGTCGAGGGTGCGGGTCTGAGGGCTGGATCTGTCCATATAGACCCGCCACAGCTTGCTCTTCTCCGCCAGCACGATTTTGCCCTTGCCGGTCCCCTGCTGCCAGGCATCCAGGGTGAGCTGCATGGTCTCTACCAGCGCCCGACGCAGCGGCTCGTCATCCTGCTGGCGAATGAGGTCGTCGGCCAGCGAACGGAACTCGCCACCCAGGCGGCTCAGCTCGCCCAGCAGCTGTTCATCTTCGATGATGGCTTGCCGCGAGAGGTTCTTGAGGGCGTTCTCCAGCGCCATTACCCGGTTCTCATCCTGACGCAGCTCGGTACTCAGAGTGAGGGCGAAAGCGGCCTGTCCTCCGAGTGCGATGGGCAGGGCACGGGCGTTGAGCACATCTTTTTGCCCGGCCACCAGAAACTCCAGATTGTGTTCCCGCTCGCTGGCAAGGTCGGGCCACTGCTGTTGCAGCGGGGTGGCGAGCCACTCATTGAGGGGCTGCCCCTCCATGGCTTCCGGCTCCTGCCCCAGCAGGCGTGCCATCACCCGGGAGGCAAACAGCACTGTGCCCTGCTCGTCGATAAAGATCATGGGGTCGGCCCCTTCGCCGAGCAGGGCCAGCAGGCGCTGCTGATCCTGATGCAGTCGTTCCTGCAGGGTGAGGCGATGTTCGATCTCCTGCTTCAATAGCCGGTTCTCTACCAGCGAGGCGCGTCCGGCCTTGGCCTCCAGCAGTGCCTTGACCCGGGCAAACAGCTCTTCTTTGCAGAAGGGTTTGACCAGATAGTCGTTGGCTCCGGCCCCGAAGCCCTCCTCGATATCCTTGGGCTGGTTGAGGGCGGTGAGCAGCAGCACCGGCAGCATATCTTTCGGGTGTTGCTGGCGCAGGCGACGGCAGACGTCAAAACCGGAAAGGGTCGGCATCATCACATCGAGCAGGATGAGGTCCACCTGCACCTCGGCCAGCTTGGCCAGCGCATCGTGGCCGTCACTGCTGGGCAGGATGCGGTAGCCGCAGGGCTGCAGCAGATGGCGCAGGATGTGCAGGTTGATGGGCTCGTCATCCACCACCAGAATGAGCGGAGCATCCTCGGGGGGAGGGGGCAGATCGTCGCTCTCCCAGTTCGGCAGGATCAGCGGTTGCTGGCGCACCAGCTGATGCTCGATCTGGCGGCTGTCGAGAGTCAGATTGGCCGCTTTGCCGGTGGCAAGGGGCAGGGTAAAGGCGAAGGTCGAGCCAACGCTCGGCTCGCTCTCGACAAACAGCTCGCCCCCCATCAGGTGCACCAGCTGGCGGGTGATGGAGAGACCAAGGCCGGCCCCCTGCTTGCTTACCTCCGGGCTCATCTGCACCAGCGGCTCGAAGATGTGTTCCAGATGATCGGGGGCAATGCCGATGCCGGTGTCGGTGACCTTGATGCGCAGGAAGTTGTTCTCGACGATGGCACTGAGCACCACCTTGCCCTGCGGCGTGTACTTGATGGCGTTACCCACCAGGTTGTAGAGCACCTGTTCGAGTCGTTGCTCGTCGGCCAGCACCGGCGGTAGTTCGGCCGGGCTGATATCCACCAGGGTGAGGGGTTTGGCCTGCACCAGATGCTGGCAGAGGTCCAGCACCAGCCGGATAACCCCCTTGGATGAGACGGGCTGGGAGTGGATCTCCAGCTGGCCGTAGCGCATCTGGTGGTAGTCCAGCAGATCGTCAACCAGACGGGCCAGGCCGTCTGCACTCTTGATGATGAGGCCGAGCTGCTTTTGCTGCCCTTCGGTCAAATCCTGCTGGCTGGCGAGCATCGACTCGGCCATCCCCTTGATGCCGTGAATGGGGGTACGCAGCTCGTGGGAGGTGTTGGCCAGCAGTTCATCCTTGAGCTTGTCCGCTTGCTGCAGGCTGAGGTTCTGCTTGTGGGTCAGCTTGACCTGCTGTTGCAGCTCCTGGGTCTGCTGTTCGATCAGTTCGATCTTGTCCTTCACCGAGCGCTGCATATGGCGAAACGCCTCGGCCAGCCGGTCGATATCATCGCCGGTGCGCTCGATGGCGATGGGGTGATCCAGCGCGCCGTCGGCCACCTGCTCGGCCGCTTCGGTCAGGGAGCGCAGCGGCGCCGTGATGGAGTGAGAGAGCCAGCGGGAGAAGAGGATCAGCAGCAGCACCGAGCCCGCGCCCAGCACAATCACCAGAGTCTCCAGCTGGCGGATCGGGGCATAGGCTTCCCGGGTGGAGATCTCGGCGATAAAGGCCCACTCGGTATCGAACACCTTTACCTGGGTGTAGGCGGCCAGCACCTCGTCATCCTGATAGGAGTGGAACAGCCCGACCCCCTGCTCGCCGGAGAGCGTCTTGGTGATGAGGGGCGTTTGCAGCGGCCGGAAGTTGGGGCTGAAGCTGTTCTCGACGCTGAACTCCGGCGCCAGCCAGGCATCGGCGCGCATCCGCTTGTCGGGGCCGATCAGGATGGTCTCGCCGGTCTCGCCCAGCCCCTCCCGCTCCGCCATGATCTGGTTGAGCTTGTCCGGCAGCAGCTCGAAAATCACCACACCGCGCACATAGTCGTACTGCATCACGGGGGCTGCCATGTAGGCGACCACCTGCCCGGTCAGCTCGTTGCGGCCAAAATCGGTGAACTCGAAGATCTGCTGCGGTTTCTGGCCGCCATCAAGGCGGCGTTTGATCTTGGCGAAGGTCTGGCCCAAGCCACTGCCCTGGTAGGGGCCGGAGAGCAGATTGGTGGCAAAGTTAGGGTGCTTGGTGACCGAATAGACCACATCACCGTTAAGGTCCACCAGAAAGATGTCGCTGTAGTTGGACTTGCGCACCATGTCGGCATAGCCGCGATGAAAACGCTGGTGCACCCGGCCATACATCTCGTCGGCGAGGATAAGCGCCGTGATGGAGGGTTCGATCTCTACCTGACTGTCCGGTTTGCGCAGTTGATCCCAGGAGCCGGGCAGATAGCGGGCCTGGGCGCGGCTGCGGGCCTCCTGCGGCGTGGTGCCCAGCTTCTCGAAGGCGCCGGTAAAGCCATAGAAACGGCCGATACTGTTGCCGGCAAAATCCTGCTGGGAGAAGTTGATGATCTGCTCTTTGAGGTTGTTGAAGTAATCCTCGAGCTGACTCTTCTTGATATTACGAACGGAGACCAGATGGTTGGAGGTCTGGGTGGTGAGATCCTTGCCGTGGCTGTATAGGAAGAAGAGGGTGATGACCAAAAAGGGCACCATGCCCAACATGAAAAAAGCCAGCATTAACTGCGGCCTGAGCCCACGAAGCGTGAAGATCCATTTCATCTTGTGATTTTCAATTGAGAATCCGGTTATTAAGCCGCTCAAGTCTCGAACGAAAGCGTAATCATTTCAACGACTTTATCCCAAATTCGCTTGGTGGGTCACAGCTGGCTGGAGAAAAATGCAGCAAGGCGTTTAAACCCTGAGCAAACAGTCTGCATCAAGGCTTAAATTGCGAAAAAGGGGTTGTGCTGGCGCTCGTGGTACGTATAATGCGCCTCGTTGTCAGGCAACTGGCACGAAAGCAGTAACGCGGGAATAGCTCAGTTGGTAGAGCACGACCTTGCCAAGGTCGGGGTCGCGAGTTCGAGTCTCGTTTCCCGCTCCAATCTTCCATCGCACCAACGATGGAACTCACTTTCAAGACAATCAGTCTTGTCAGCATGGCGCGTTAGCAAAGCGGTTATGCAGCGGATTGCAAATCCGTTTAGTCCGGTTCGACTCCGGAACGTGCCTCCATATTTTCTCTGTTTATCTCAATCATCACTCTTCGAGTCTTAGCTTTGGTCAGTATCCTTGCTGTACCAGTAACTGTTCGCAGCCAGCCTGTTTCCACTCGCGCTCGAGATAGTGGCTCACATCCGCCATGTTTTGCCCCCGATATTGAAACTGCACCTCGGCACTGTGCTGGTTGAGATCCGCAATCCGTTGCTTCAGCGTGCCGCATTGCCACAGGCTGACGGTGGGCACGCCCCGTTCGGCCAGCACGATGGCATCTTCCCGATTCAGTTGCCACTCCTCCAGTTGTGCTCGTGTCAGGGCAACCATCAGCACCAGCAGTGCCACTTCCGGCAGTTTCATGCGTGTCTCCCTACTGCATGTTTTTCCCCTGATAACTGTGGCAAAGCGCACGATTTTCGCAAGTTTGTTAACTGTTGGTTAATGACGTAACCCGTTTTCAGTATTTCTCGTTTTCGACCATTTTTTTATAAAAAAATGCGTTGGTGATGTAGTAATCCTACATGAAGTGGAGTAATCTTTGCTCAGTGGTCTTACCAGTAAGGAGTTACATCATGTTTCATCCCTTTTCCCTGACTCAGATTATTCTTCGTCGCATTTATGTATTGCTGGTGGGCATTCTGGCTTTCCCCGTGATGCTGTTTCGCAGCGATCGTGCCCGCTTCTACAGCTATCTGCACCGGATCTGGAACAAAACCAGCACCAAACCGGTGTGGCTCAAAATGAGCGAGCGTGGCGAGCGGATCTTCTACTAAACCCCATTCGCACCATGTGCAAAAAGAGACAGCCAAAGCTGTCTCTTTTTTTATCTGCTTGCCGCAACTCCTGGCTCCCACCCCCCCGCTTGTTGATTTCTTGTTTCTTGCAAGTTGCGTCCAGCCCTGCCTGTTGGCGGGGCTTTTTTATGTCTGACGCCTCTCTTTTGATGGAAGCAGTGAAGAAGATTAACGGGATGAAAGCACCATATGGCACTTTTCCCGTTCATTAATGGGTGGTCGTCGAGACATTTTCAATGATGAAATAGCTGTTTAAAATCAATTGATTGAATATTTGTCTTTGGGTTTTTTAACTCTTTTTGTGTTTTTTTGAAAGGGAATATCCCGTTTGCCGGTTCTATTGCAGGTACCCGGTTGCGACAAATCGGGGATATCAGCAACATCCAACGACATCAAAAGGAACATGAACATGAATGTTAAAAAAAGCACTGCTATCGCCTCCGCCATGACCGGTCTGCTGGCGCTGGGCGCCCAGTTTATCGCGGCACCAGCAATGGCTGCCGATGAAAAGGAGAAGTGCTACGGCGTGGTCAAGGCCAGCAAAAATGACTGTGCGACCAAGAGCAGCTCCTGCGCCGGTACTGCCAAGGAAGATGCTCAGGGTGATGCCTTTGTGGTGATGCCCAAAGGGCTGTGCGAGAAGCTGGTCGGCGGTTCGCTGCAACCCAAGTAAGAGACATCGGGCAGGGGATGGCCAATGGGTCGCCCCCTGCATCTTCTCTGATTGGCGAAAACGAGTCTTGCGATGAACCCTTTGATTGGTATCGGATTACGCACTCCCCATTACGATGAGATCCGGCAAACCCTGCCGGCAGTCGGTTGGCTGGAGGTGCACAGTGAAAATTACTTCGAACGGCACAGTCACGGTTTTCAGGTGCTCGCCGAACTGGCGCAGCACTACCCCGTCAGTCTTCACGGCGTTGGCATGTCCCTCGGTTCTGCAGACCCGCTCGATCCGCACCATCTGCAGCAGTTGTCGACACTGGCTGCGGCGATCAAACCGGTACGGATCTCCGAACATCTCAGCTGGGGCAGCATTGGCGGGCGTTACTTCAACGATCTGCTGCCGGTGCCCTATACCCGAGCCTCCCTGCGCAACATGAGCGACAAGATCCAGCAGGTACAACAGACCCTGGGTTGCCGCATGTTGATTGAAAATCCCTCCTCCTATCTGCAACTGCCCGGGGAGATGAGCGAGTGGGAATTTCTGGCCGAGCTGCAGCAGCGCAGCGAGTGCGGCATTCTGCTCGACCTCAATAATCTCTATGTCAGTGCCTTCAATCACGGTTTCTCTTGCGATGAGTATCTGGCGGCGATCGATCTCGCCACCGTCGGGGAGATCCATCTGGCCGGTTATACCGAGAAGCAGCTGCCGGAAGGCTCCCTCTATATCGATACCCACAGCGCCTCTGTGGTGGCGCCGGTCTGGGAACTATATCGCCAGATCTGCCGCAAGCAGGCCATTCCTACCCTGATTGAGTGGGACCTCGAGATCCCGCCGCTGCCGGTCTTGCTGGCAGAGGCGGCGCAGGCCAGTGCCATTCTGGATGAGGCGCGTGCCATGAGTGCACCACGGGAGGTGGCCCATGGCTGAACTGGCACAGCTGCAACAGCACTTTGCCGATGGTCTGCTGGGGGCGCCTGACGCCATTGCCCCTCACATCAGCTCCCGGCTCTTTTCTGCCGAATCGGTGCTGCAGGTCTATCGCAACCACTTCATCCTGAGCCTTGGCGAGGTGCTGGCGAGCAGTTATCCCGCCGTCAAGACCATGGTCGGGGATGACTTTTTTGCAGCGGCGGCCCGTGGCTTCGTATTGGCCGAGCCGCTCAGGGAAGGGAGCGTCATGCACTATGGCGCCGGATTTGGCCAATGGTTGGCCCGCTTGCCAACAACAACCGGACTGCCCTGGCTGGAGGCGCTGGCGCAGTTCGAATGGCAGCTGGAGCGTGCCAGTCTGCTGCCGCTGGAATCACGCTGCTGGCCAGCCGAGCGTCTGGCCGCATTATCGCCGCAACAATGGGAGTGGCTGCGACTCTTGCCAGCCACGGATCTGCTGCTGGTTGCCAGCGATTATCCGGTGCTGGCCCTGTGGCAGATGGCGCTGCACGGTGGTGAAGCGGTGGAGGTGCTTGATGCCCCCGTCTGGCTGGCATTGAAGAAACAGCCGGATTGCCGGGTTGCGCCCTTGCCCCTGACGGCGGGTGAGTGGGCGCTGCTACAGGGATGTCTCGCTGGTACGGCGCTGGTCGATTTGCTTGCGGCCGACCCTGCGGCTAGTGAACATCTCACTCGCCTGATAACCCTTGGTCTGCTGGTGGATATGGAGGTAATGCCATGATGGCAAACAAATGGCTGGCGCTGGCCAGCTCGAGTGGTGATTTGCCGCGCTGGAGCAGTGCCGGTGTGCTGTTGCTGGCGCGGCTGTGGGTCGCGTCGGTCTTTGTCACCTCAGGCTGGCTCAAATTGACGGCGTGGGATTCAACCCTCTATCTGTTTGAATCCGAGTATCAGGTTCCCCTGTTGCCCTGGTTGTGGGCTGCCTATCTGGGTACGGCGACCGAGCTGCTGCTGCCGCTCTTCCTGCTGGCAGGGCTTTTTACTCGCCCGGCCGCCTTGCTGCTGTTTGGCTTCAATATCATGGCGGTGATCTCCTACCCGACCCTCTGGGCGGGTGGCTTTTACGATCACCAGCTGTGGGGCTGGATGCTGCTGACCCTGATCATCTGGGGCGGCGGTGTGCTGAGCCTGGATCACTGGCTGACACGTCGCAGCCATTGATTTATCAGTGATTTCCCCAATGACAAAGAGCGCCACAAGGCGCTCTTTGTCATAATGACGGCCGGCGAAATTTCCCATGAGAGAAAAGGAGCAGCCAATGATTATTCGTCAGGCAAGGGCCGCAGATATTCCCGCACTGGTGGCGCTGCGCATGGAGCTGTTTTGTGAGGTCGGTGAGCTGGTGACGCCGCAGGCAGACCCGGCCTTGTGGCAGGCCACCCTTGACTATTTCACCCGGGCGATGAGTGAAGAGAGTGCTTTATCCTGGCTGGCTGAGGCCGATACGCAAGAGGGCGGCAAACAGATCGTGGCGGCAGGGACGCTGGCATTGTTTGTACGGCCGCCCTATCCCGGCAATCTGGCGGGGATGGAGGGGTATCTGCTCAATATGTATACGCGGCCACAATGGCGCCAGCAGGGGAGCGCCACGGCGCTGCTCGATGCCATAACGGCCTTCGCCAGATCGCGTCAGCTGGGCAAGGTGTGGCTCCATGCCAGCGAGCAGGGGCGCCCTCTCTATGAGCGGATCGGCTTTGTCGCCAATCCGGCCTATCTGGAGTGGGACCTGGCACCTTAATCGATGGGCCCCCGTTATCTCTATGGTTTCTCGTCTAAAGTTCATGCAGATGTGACGTAGTTGTAACCAGGTAATAGAGGGGCAGGGCAGATGTTCAACTTCAAACTCAAAGCGGAATTACAAGCGTGTCAAATGCAGTTGGCCCAGGCCCAGGCATTTATTGATGCAGTAAAAGTCGGTGTCGCTACCATCAGTTTCACTCCAAGCGGCGAGATCCTCGAGGCGAACCCGCTGTTTCTGAATGTGGTGGGCTATAGCGAGCAGGAGGTGATTGGTAAACACCACCGGATTTTTTGTGATGCCCACTACGTCCAGTCATCCTCCTACGCCCAGTTTTGGGAACAGCTTCGTCAGGGGCATAGCCACAGTGGCACTTACCAACGCTTTGATAAACAGGGTCGGGAGTTGTGGCTGGAGGCTACCTACTTCCCGGTCAAGGTTGAGGGCAAGGTGGTCAGGGTCGTCAAGATAGCCTCCGATATCACCGAGAGTTATCAGCAGTTGAGTCGTCAGAAAGCGATCATCTCGGCACTCGATCGGGCGCTCGCCATTATCGAGTTCACCCCCAAGGGGGAGATTGTGACGGCCAATCAGAATTTCCTCTCCTGCGTCGGTTACTCCCTTTCGCAGCTCAAGGGGCAGCATCACAGGCTGTTTTGCGATGAGAGCTTCTATCGCGAGCAACCCCACTTCTGGGACGATCTGGCCCACGGCCAGCTCAAGTCTGGGCTGTTCAGTCGCCGTGACAGCCACGGCAACGAGATCTGGCTGGAGGCTACCTACAACCCCATCAAGGATGAGAGCGGCAAGGTGGTCAAGGTGATCAAGTTTGCCAGTGAGGTGACAGAGCGGATCAAGCGCGCCCAGGCAGTGAGCGAGGCGGCCAACATAGCCCAGACCATTTCGCAGGAGACCACCCGCTTTGCCGAAACTGGGTCTGAGCTGTTGGCGGCATCGGTTGCCATCTCCAGCGCCATTTCCGAACAGGTGAGTCGCACTTCCGGCCTGATTGGCCAGCTCAATGAGCAGTCGAAAAGCATTGAAGCCATTGTCTCGACCATCAGCAGCATTGCCGAGCAGACCAATCTGCTGGCCCTGAACGCAGCCATCGAGGCTGCCCGGGCCGGCGATCAGGGGCGCGGCTTTGCGGTGGTGGCCGACGAGGTACGTCAGTTGGCTGCGCGCACCTCCCTCTCGACCGGCGAGATCGCCAGCGTGGTTCAGAAAAATCGCGAACTGACGGCCCAGATCACCGGCAACATCAATGAGGTGGCCACCAGCGCCCAGCGTGGCAAGGAGCAGATCGGCGAGGTGAGTGGCGTGATGGCACAGATAGAGCAGGGTGCCATCAATGTGACCGAGACAGTCTCCAATCTGGCCATCGGCTCCTGACGGTTATTGATTGTTGAACGAGGCACCGATCGGATGATAATCCCATCGGTGCTTATTTATTGCGCACTTGATATGCCAATCTGAACCCCTCCTGTATCGTCCCGCCATTGTGAATTGTCCTCTTCTGGCCCCTTGATTAGGCTTGCCGCCTCATTTATTTCAGAGCAGGAACAGAACACGATGGCATTACAACAGAAGGGGCGGGCAATGGCCCTGCTGGTTATGGTCGCGAGCATGGGTCTGGGCGGCTGTATGGGGCAGATGGGGCTTTCCGGCATGGTCACCAAGGGCAACCTGAGCGTGGTGGATAATCGCTACGCTCGTGCCGGGGTTTTTATGCTGCTCTCCCCTGTCTACGGTCTGGCCGCGACCGCTGACCTGTTTGTGTTCAATACCATCGAGTTCTGGTCTGGCAAGAACCCTATCACCGGCAAATCTCCGGCTGTGGTGGACATGAAGGCCAATCCGGTGATCAAGGTGAACCAGCATCTGGATCCGGCCCTCAAGAAGGTGCCGCTGGCCATGCTGCCACAAGGGGTGCGCGAGGTGGAGATCAGCTACCCGGACGAGCATACCGCCCAGATGGAGGTGCACTATCTGGATGGCCGCCGCAGCATGATGCGTGGCGAGAAGCGTGGCGAGTTGATGGATATCTACTTCGATGGCCGCTTTGTCTCTACCCTGAGCCGTGCGGAGCTGGAGCAGATGAGCGAGAACGCCCGCACGGCGGCCTGATCATCAGTGCCTATGCCGACAGGAACGCCCCGCAACAGCGGGGCGTTTTGCATTGGGTCTAGTCGGGCTGCTTGCGATGGGGCGGGGTGAGGATCAGCCCCAGCAGGCGGCGCAGGTGGGTGAGCTGCTCGGTCAGCTGGACGTTGAGCCAGAGGTAACCATTGATGGCCGCCTCTGCGTTGGGCGGCAGCGATACCTGGGTCGCCACCTCGTGCAGGCGAGCGATGGCGGCATCCGCGCCACGCCCGTCACCGGTTTGCATCATCAGGGCAAGCTGGTTGATCGCCTCCTCGGTGGCCAGATGGCAGGCTTGCAGCGCAGCCGTGCTCTGCATCAGGAAGTGGCTCTCCCGATCGTTCCAGTAGGTGTTGGCCAGCATCTCAAGAGTGCAGAGGGTGTTGCGCATGGTGACCTGCACCGCATCAAACAGGGCGACGCTGTGGCGCGTCTCCTTGGCCGCCGGGGCCAGCAGGGCCCGCAGTTTGCCGGTCTGGGCCAACAGCTGGGAGAGATTGTGCTTGAGGCGTGGGCGCTCCAGCACATTGGGGGAGAGGTGAGTGTGATAGAGCCGCCCCGACTGCTGCAGGATCTGGTGCAGTTGCAGCCGCCAGTGGCTGTAGGCCCGCTGGGGATAGATGCTGCAAAAGAGCAGCGCCAGCAGTGAGCCCAGGATCACGTCGGCACTGCGCCACAGCGCCGTCTCTATATCCCCCGGCATGGCCCCCATGGTGACCCCCAGGGTGATGCCGATCAGCAGCCCCACATAGGGGCGCTTGCCGAGGGCCAGATAGCCGCAGAGAAACATGATGCAGCCGCACCAGATCAGGGTAAGCGGTAGCGAGTAGATCTCGAGATAGAGCGCCACCACCCCGCAACTGGCGCCGAAGATGGTGCCCACCACCCGCTGCAGGGCCCGTGAGAGCACATTGCCCCAAAACGAGATGGGGCCCATCACCACCACCAAGGTTATCAGCGGCCAGGTGCTCTCCGGCAGTTTCAGCTCGCGGGTCAGCAGAAAGGTGAGCATAAAGGCGAGCGCAATGCGCAAGCCATGGACGATCCGGTAGCGGCCATAGACCAGCAGATCGAGTCGGGAGAGGGGGGCATCAAGACGCACGGTCTGCCTCCTGTCAGGTGGGGGACGGGGCGCCGTGCATCCGGCCAACGCCCCGTCGGGATTCAGGCCAGTCGTCCCTGCAGGGGGTGGATCCAGACCCGCTCGCCAATGGCGATCCCGGGTTGATCCGGTACGATTTCGATCAGGCAGTTGGCATCGGCCATGGAGCTGAGAATGCCGGAGCCCTGTGGCCCTGTGGTGCGCACCCTCAGCTGGCCGTTACGGTCCTGATGAAAGATGCCGCGCAGAAACTCGGTGCGCCCCGGGCGGCTCTTCATCTTCTCGTCCGCCAGAGCCGAGAGACGCAGCGGCTGCCACCGCTTGCCTTGCAAGCGGGCGATGGCGGGCTCGACAAATTGCAGCACACAGATCATCGCCGCTACCGGATTGCCCGGCAGGCCGAAGAAGGGGGTCTGCCCCAGCTTGCCAAAGGCGAGCGGGCGGCCCGGCCGCATCTGGATGCGCCAGAAATCGATCTGGCCGAGCTCCGCCAGCACCAGCTTGATAAAGTCGGCGTTGCCTACCGAGACCCCACCCGAGCTCAACACCAGATCGGCGCTGGCGGCGGCCTGCTCCAGCTGCTGGCGCAGGATGGTCTTGTCATCGGGAATGATGCCAAGGTCCATCACCTCGCAACCGGCGGCGCGGATAAGGGCCATCAGGGTGAAGCGATTGCTGTCGAAGATGTGGCCGGGGGCGAGCTGCTCGCCCGGCGCCTGCACCTCGTCACCGGTACTGAACAGCGCCACTTTCAGCGGGGTGCGCACTGTGAGACTGGCTTGACCGAGTGATGCCGCCAGCCCCAGCTGGGGGGCACCCAGCCAGGTACCGGCCGGGATGGCGACCGCCCCCTTGGCGAGATCTTCACCGGCCAGGCGCACATTCTGTCCTGCGCGGATCGGTGCGGTGACGGTGACCCACTCACCTTCAATATGCGTCTCTTCCCGCATCACCACAGTATCCACTCCGGGGGGCAGCGGGGCGCCGGTCATGATCTGCACCGCCTGACCGGCCAGCACAGGCTCGTGGCGCTGCTGGCCCGCCAGCACTTCCCCCACCAGTTGCCAGCGACCGGCGGCGAGATCGTCGCTGCGAAGGCCAATACCATCCATCGCCGAGTTGGCATGGGGCGGCACATTGATGGGGCTTATCAAATCGGCGGCCAGCACGGCGCCGTGGCATTGGGCCAACGGTTTGTCGCTGCAGGCCGTGCTCGGGGTGAGGGCCGCCAGAATGGCGTTGCGGGCCGCCTCGACCGACAAAAAGCCGTTGCCAGCCTCCTGCTCGCGACTCTGGCAGCCGTCAAGCCAGCTACAGACGAAGTCGGCGATAGCCGCCAGATCGTTGATATCGAGGCGGGGCAGGCTTGTCTGCTGT
Source organism: Aeromonas sp. 600948 (assembly GCF_049174875.1). Lineage (NCBI taxonomy): Bacteria > Pseudomonadati > Pseudomonadota > Gammaproteobacteria > Aeromonadales > Aeromonadaceae > Aeromonas > Aeromonas sp. 600948. The sequence continues at coordinate 61,371 of NZ_JAAKTY010000018.1, read as the reverse complement.
TGTTCGCCACTCTGTTGGGGCTGATCGCTGGCCAGCGCGATGATGTCGCTGTCTTCGGGGAAGAGCAGCGGCTTGCCAATCTCGGCGCGGTGCAGCTCGATTTTCGGGAAGTGCTCGTGCTTGAACCCCTCGACCAAGAGCAGATCGAGCTCTGTCTGATCGAAGCTGGCCAGCAACTGGCGAAAATCGGCTTCGGCCAGCTCGGTCTCGCCGTGCGTTGTTTCAGTAATGCGAGCATGACGACGGCGGGAGGCAACCATCATCTGCTGGGCACCCGCCTTGCGCAGGCGGTAGCTGTCTTTGCCCGGCTGGTCGATATCAAAGTCGTGGTGGGCGTGCTTGAGCACCCCGATGCGCAGGCCGCGATCCACCAGCAGGGGGATCAACTGCTCCAGCAAGGTGGTCTTGCCGGTGCCGCTCCAGGCGGCGAAGCCGAGCAGGGGAAGAGTGGGGGCCGGGGTCATGAGGTGACTCCTTGTTGGGGGTCGATAGCCGTGGCGAGCAGACGGGCCTCGTAGGCGGCCAGCTCGGCAGGGCTGTTGAGATTGATAAAGGCATCCGGCTGATCGGCAAAGCTCACCACAGCCATATTGTGGCGGGCAAACCAGATATCGATTTTGCGCTCCCCCTCTGCCAGTGCGGCGGTGAGGGAGGGGAGCAGGGATTTGTGCAGCAGGGCCACCACGGGTTGCAACCAGTCGCCGTCGTGGGCCACTACCAGCTCGGTCTGTGGGGTCAGGGCGGCGCGAAAGCGGCTCAGCAGATCCAGCGGCAGGGCGGGGCCGTCGCAGGGGACAAACAGCACCCAGTCGTGACGGGCGGCAGCAAGGCCCGCCTGCATGCCCGCCAGCGGGCCGAGATAGTCGTTGTTGTCATCGCTGATGACCGGAGCCAGCGTCTGATAGCGGGCCTGACTGCGGTTGGCGTTGATCAGCACCTCATCCACCTGGGGGCGCAGGCGCGCCAAAACATGGTCGATAAGAGGGCGTCCTGCCAGCTCCACCCATCCCTTGTCTTCGCCCCCCATCCGGGTGGCGCGGCCGCCGGCGAGGATCACTGCCGACACGGGAAAAGGGCTAGAGGGGGATTCGCTTTTTGAAGTCATGTCGCTCGATGATTTTTAAAGGGGTCGTCTCTTGCAGCTGGCCACGGGCGAGGGTCCATTGCCGCTCGCACAGGGAGGTCAATGCGTTGCTCTGGTGGCTGATGACGACCAGGCCGCTGCCATGTTCCCGCAGATCTTGCGCCAATGCGGCCATCAGGGCAACCGAATGTGTGTCGAGATTGGCGGTGGGCTCATCCATCAGCAGAAAGGCCGGTTGCAGCGCCCAGGCGCGGGCCATCGCCAGCCGTTGCCGTTCGCCACCGGACAAAATGCTGATGTGCTCCCGCGCCAGCCCCTCCAGCTCGACCCGGCGCAGCGCCTCGAACACCCGGATCTCGCTGCCGAGTTGTTTATCGAGCGCCCAGGCCACGTTGTCGTGCACTGTGCGATCGAACAGATAGGGGGTCTGGTGCAGATAGGTGACCCGGCCCGGCCCCAGATCCCGCTTGAGCAGCCGGTTGAGCCGCTGTTGCCAGCGTCCCGGCAGATTGGTGTGGCCGCGTGTGGGTGCCAGCAGCCCCGCCAGGATCTTGAGCAGAGTGGTCTTGCCCACCCCGTTGGCTCCATGCAGCCAGATGGCATCCCCTGGTGCGATGGCGAGCCGGTCAATCTCGAACAGCTGGCGCTCGCCAAAGCGCATCGTCAGCTGGTGGGCGGTCAGAGCCATGGGGTACTCCTGTTGATACGCAGTGGGGGCATGGTCAGTTCTTCAGATAGCTGTGGCCGCGACACGCCGTCAGCAGCAGGTTGAGCAAGAGGGCGAGGGTGAGCAGCACTATGCCGAGCGCCACTCCTTGGGTGAAGGCCCCTTTCTGGGTCTCCAGTGCGATGGCGGTGGGGATATTGCGGGTAAAGTGCAGGATATTGCCCCCCACCATCATGGAGCAGCCCACCTCGGTGACGATGCGGCTGAAGGCGCCGATGATGGCGGCCAGCAGGCCAAAGCGGCACTCGTGCATCAGGCCGATCAGCGCCTTGGGCCAGGAGACCCCCAGGGTCAGGGCTGTCTCCCAGGCACGCCGGTCGCTCTGGACAAACGCCGCGTGGGCCATGGTGGCGATCACCGGGAAGGCGATCAGCATCTGCCCCACCACCATCGCCTGCTGAGTAAAGAGCAGCTTCCAGTCGCCAAAAGGGCCGGCCCGCGACAGCAGCATGTAGAGCAAGAGGCCAATCACCACGGTCGGCACCGATTGCAGGGTATTGATGCAGGAGAGCCAGAGCCAGCGGCCGGGCAGCGGCAGATAGGCCAGCGCAAAGCCCAGCAGCAAGGCGGGCAGCAGCACCAGCAGCAGGGCGATGCAGGAGACGGAGAAGGAGACCCCCACCACCTGCCACAGTTCAGTGTCACCACTGAACAGCAGGGCGAGGGCTGCTAATGTCGTGTCGATCAATGTCGGCATCAGACCTCTCTCTCATAGTGCAGGGCGAGGGCCGTCAATAAGGTCGTGTCGAGCAGGGTCGGCATCAGGCGCCTCCCTCAGCGAACCGGGGGAGGGCCATCAAGGTCATCGCAGGGGTCGGGGTTGCCATTATTTCCCGTTGGCATCCGCCACAAACAGCGCTTGACCGGCTACCTTGAAGTCGCCGATCAACTTCTGGCCATGCTCGGAGACCAGCCAGTTCTTCAGGGTGCGCGCCCCTTCGGTGTTGAGGTCCGGGTAGCGCTTGGGGTTGACCAGGATCACCTGATAGGGGTTGAACAGGCGCTTGTCACCCTCCAGCAGCACGGCGAGATCCAGCTTGCTCTGGTAGGCGAGCCAGGTGCCGCGGTCGGTCAGGGTGTAGGCACCGAGCTCCGAGGCCATGGTCAGGGTCGGGCCCATCCCCTGGCCGATGGATTTGTAACCGGCAAACTCGGGTTTAACGTCTGCGGCTTGCCACAGGGTCTTCTCCTTGATGTGGGTGCCGGACTCGTCACCGCGGGAGATAAAGGTCTGGCCCTGTTCCTTGATGGCTTGCAGCCCCTTGGCCGCGTCGTGCAATTTAGCCAGACCCGCCGGGTCTTTCGCCGGGCCGACGATAACGAAGTCGTTGTACATCAGGTGTACCGGCTCGATGCCAAAGCCCGCATCGACGAACTTCTTCTCGGCAGAGGGGGCGTGGGTCATCACCAGATCCGCGTCGCCATTCTCGCCCATCTTCAGGCTCTGGCCGGTACCGGCCGCCATTACCTGCACCGGATAACCAGTCTCCTTGGTGAACTGGGGCAGCAGCCAGCCCAGCAGACCGGACTGCTCGGTGCTGGTGGTGGTGGCGAGGCGGATCGGCGCTTTTGTGGCATTAGTATCCGCTTCGGCGTGGGCCGCACCGGCGATCAGCAGGCTGGTGGCGAGGGAGAGGGCAAAACGTTTGAGGCTGGTTTTTATCGTCATCGTGATGCAACTTTTTTCAGGGTGGCTGAGGAGAGGGCAAGAGTAAGCAAGCAGGGTGCCAAACTGTTCCTTTGCTGCTGCATTCACGGTTTGCCGTTTAAAAACAGAAGCTTATTAGAATCAATTAGGTGAGCTTGTTATCGCTTTTAATAATTGGTGTTGGTGATTTTGCTGCGGGAAGGACAAAATGTCCCACAAAGGTTCCGGTTATCGGGACATTCTTCGACCTTACCTGTATTCGAGGTACTTTTTTCCATGACAGCCTCTCCCGGTCTCTGGTCTGCCCTCTCCCTGCTTATCGTTGACGATGAGCCCGGCATGCGCAGCTTTCTGGCCAAGGCGCTGGCCAAGCGTTTCGCCCAGATAGAGACAGCCGCCAGTGTGGAGGAGGCGGAAGCCTTGCGCTGCCGCCTTCACTTCGATCTCATCATCGCCGATATCCGGATGCCGGGACGCTCCGGTATCGAGTGGCACGAGGCTATCGAGCCCGGCACCCGTCGCAGCGACATCATCTTCATGACCGGTTTTGGCGACATGGAGACCGCCCTCAAGGCGCTGCGCCTCGGCGCCAGCGACTTTATCCTCAAGCCCTTCAACCTGGAGCAGATGGTGCAGGCGGTGGACAGGGTCATCGAGCGCCGTCAGATGGAGCGGGAGAACCTGTTGTTGCGTCGGGAGGTGAGCAAGCTGTTCCCGCCCACCCTGATCGGCGACAGTGCCAAGACCCGCGAGCTCAAGACCCTGATCGCCAGGGTCGCCCCCTCCAATGCCGCCGTATTGGTGGAGGGGGAATCCGGCACCGGCAAGGAGCTGGTGGCCCGCGCCCTGCATCAGCTCTCCGGCCGGGTGGGGGCCTTTGTGCCCCTCAACTGCGCCTCTATCGCCCCGGAACTGCTGGAAAGCGAGCTGTTTGGCCATGTGCAGGGGGCCTTTACCGGCGCCCGCAAGGGGCGTGACGGCCTGTTCCGGGTCGCTCATCAGGGGACGCTCTTCTTGGACGAGATCGGCGAGATGCCCCTTGCCATGCAGGCTTCCCTGCTGCGGGCGCTGGAGCAGAAGGCCATCCGCCCGGTGGGGGCAGAGCGCGAATTGTCGGTGGATGTGCGCATCGTCGCCGCCACCAATCGCAACCTCAAGGCCGAGGTGGAGGCGGGCCGCTTTCGCGAAGATCTCTTCTATCGCCTCAACGTGGTGGCGCTGCCGGTCGCCCCCTTGCGGGATCGCATCGACGACATCCCCGCGCTGGTACACCACTTTACCCGCCAGCTCACCGCCGAGATGGGGATGGGCTCCTTGAGCTGGACCCACGAGGATGTGGTGGCGATGCAGGCCTATCCCTGGCCCGGCAACGTGCGCGAGCTGCGCAACCTCATTGAGCGCTGCCTGCTGCTGGGCAAGCCGCCCGCTGAATATTGGCAGAGCGTCAAGCCTGCCGAAGCCGGCGGGAGCGAGGCGGGCTACCCGCTGGAGTGGCCATTGGCGGAAGTGGAGAAGGCTCATATTCTGCAAGTGGTGGCGAGCCATGATGGCAACAAGTCGGCCGCCTCCCGGGTGCTCGGGGTGGCGCGCAAGACGCTGGATCGCAAGTTCAAGGAGTGGGCCATCGAATGATAAAGGGTGATCGGATGGGGTGGCGATGAAACTGACTCTGCTCCCCCGCTGCGTGCGAACCAAAGTGCGCTGGCGCCTGCTGTTGCTCACCTCGGTACCCATCATGCTCACCCTGGCGGGCATGATAGGGCTCACCCTTTACTGGACCCTCACCTACAGCTGGCAGAACCTGCTCACCACGGTGCGCAGCGACCTTGGCGTCGCCCATCATGCGGTCAGCGTGCAGCAGCAGCGTCAGGCCGAGCACCTCGAACATCTTCGGGATGCCTGGGCTTTTCAGCTGCGGCTGCGTGAGTCACCAACCCGGCTGGACGAGTGGGTGATGCCGCTGGCTGCCAACTATGGTCTCGATTTTCTGCGCCTGCGCAGCGGCGCCGAGCTTCAGGCTCTGACGGCGCAGGAGCTGACGACCCTGAGTGCCGGACGCAGCGTCAGTCACTTCGTGGTCTGGTCGCAGCAGGAGATGCTCGCCCTCTCCCCGCAACTGGCCAAGCGGGCTGTGCTGTGGCAGCGGGATGGCACCAGGGTGGTGGAGAACAGGGGATTGATCAGCCTCTCACTGACCCCTGTGATGGGGCGCGACGGATCCCTTTGGGCAGTGCTGGAGGGGGGGGAGCTGATTAACGGCAGCACCCGGCTGGTGGATGAGATCAAGGGTCAGGTGTTTGCCAAAAACACCCTGCCAGAGGGGAGCATAGGTACGGTCACCCTGTTTCTCGATGATCTGCGGGTGAGCACCAATGTGCCGGTCAGCAGCAGCCGTCAGGTTGGCCGGGCGGTGGGCACCCGGGTCTCGCCACCGGTGCGCGAACAGGTGCTGGGGCAGGGGGATATCTGGATAGACCGCGCTTTCGTCCACGACGCCTGGTATGTCTCTGGCTACGAGCCGCTGCTGGGGGCCAGGGGCGAACGGCTCGGCATGCTCTATGTCGGCTTTCTCGAGTGGCCCATCATCCGCACCTACCTCACCAATCTGGTGGAGCTGGGCTCCGGCGTGGTGCTGCTGTTGCTGCTCTCCGGCCTGCTGGTCTATCGCGGCGCGCGGGATCTCTTCACCCCCATCGAGCGGATGCACAAGGTGGTGCGGCAGGTGCAGGCCGGGGAGTCGGCCCGCATCGGCCCGCTGGCCCTCGACCCCGATCACGAGCTGGCCCAACTCGGTCGCCAGTTTGACGCCATGCTGGACAGGCAAGAAGCGCACCAGCAGCAGATGGCTCGCAGCGCCGACGAACTGGAGCAGAAGGTGGCCGAGCGCACCCAAAGCCTCGAGCTCAAGACTGCCGAGCTGGAAGATCATATTCATATGCTGACCGAGGCGCGCCAGCAGCTGCTGATCAGCGAGAAGCTGGCGGCTCTCGGCGAGCTCTCCGCCGGGGTTGCCCACGAGATCAACAACCCCTTGGCGGTGATCCTCGGCAATGTGGAGCTGATGAAGCTGGATCTGGGGGAAGCGGCCGAGCCGGTGCGCGAAGAGCTGGCGCTGGTGCTGGCCCAGATCGAGCGCATCCGCACCATCACCCGCAGCCTGCTGCAATACTCTCGCCCCGGCGACTACGAGACGGCGCCGGTGTGGCAGCACCTCAACCCCATCATTGAGGAGAGCCTGACTCTGGTGCGTTCCGCCCTGCGCCAGCAGCAGGTGGAGCTGGTGGCCGATCTCAGGGCCCTGCAGCCCATCGAGGCGGATCGCCAGCAGCTGTTGCAGGTGCTGATCAACCTCCTGGTCAATGCCAGTCACGCGCTGGGGGAGCAGGGGGAGATCCGGGTCGAGAGCCGCGACTGGGTCGATGAACTGAGTCAGTTGCGCGGGGCCGAGGTGCGGGTGATCGATAACGGCAGCGGCATCGAAGCGGCGATTATCGACAAGATCTTCGACCCCTTCTTCACCACCCGCGCTACCGGCACCGGGCTGGGGCTGGCCCTGAGTCACCGCATTATCAGTCGCTGGGGTGGGGAGCTGTTGGTGGACTCCACCCCGGGGCAGGGGAGCTGCTTTACCGTGCGGCTGCGCAGCCACGCCCTGCTGCCCAGCGGCAGCGAGCCCGCGAAACTGGAAGGGTGGCGCATCGCCCTCAATGCCGAGGGGCGTGAGACAAGCGATTGATGCTGTTATAAAAAGGCCCGTTATAAAAACAGCCCGTCAACATGGTTGGCGGGCTGTTTTGTCGGTGGGTGAGTGGTTCTTTACTGCGGGCTCCACACCAGCTTGCCGCTCTGGGTCAGGTCATAGCCGCCGAGGCGGGCCGCCAGCTCGCGCCCCTCGGGGGATTGCAGCCAGCCGATCAGCTGTTGCAGCAGGGTGCGAAAGAAGACCCCCTGCGGCATCACCAGATCGAAGCACTCCTGCGACAAGGGCATAAAGCCGAGGCCAAACTCGGTGGCGGTGCTCTGGGCGCCGGGCCCGACATCCGCATCGCCGCGGCTGATGGCGGCGGCCAGTTCCCGCTCGCTGTTGACCTCGAGGGTGCGCTCCAGCCGGGTCAGCGACTCGCCTTGCGTTTGCAGCCACTCCTGCAGGGCGCGCTGGCTGCCGGCGCCTTCCTGACGCATGGCCCAGCGCCAGTCGAGCGCCTCTTTCGCCTCCTTGGGTTGCAACCCCTGGCGCAGCACCAGCCCCTGCACCCGGCGAAATCCATGAACGATCACCCATTGCCGGTGGCCCTGATACTGCTGCACCAGCGCCGGGTGGCGCAGGTGCGCCTCCTCGGCCTGCCCCCAGTGGATGGCGCAGAGATCCACATGGCCGCGCGCCAGCATCGCCAGCCCCTGACGGGTGCCGCACGGGGTGTAGCCCACCAGTGCCTGGGTGCCGAGCTGCTGCGCCAAGCGGCTGCTGGCGTAGTGAAGCAGCACGTCGTCCGAGCCTGCCAGCAGCAGCCGGTCGTTCATCACCCCCTCGTGGCAACTGCCGAGCAGCCAGCGGTCGAGCAGGGAGCGGGGAAACAGCCACTTGCCGGTCGCCTTGGTGGCGGGGATGCGCGCCTCGTTGGCGAGCTGGTAGACCTTCTTCTCGTTGAGATCGAGGTATTCCGCCACCTGCTTCACATTCATAAATTCGTTCATGACTTAATCCCGCATCCCGCGACCAGCCGGACTGGGCGCCAGCACCGGCGGCTTCTCGTCCAGCACCATATGGTCGTGGCCGCTGAATACCTCGAAATGGCGCCCCTTGGCGCGGGCAATCATGGTGATGCCGAGCTGGCGGGCCAGATCCAGCCCCATCTGGGTGACGCCGGAGCGCGACAACAGCACTGGAATGCCCATCTGCGCCACCTTGATCACCATCTCCGAGGTGAGTCGCCCTGTGGTGTAGAAGATCTTGTCGTGGCCACTCTCGCCGCGCATCCATAGCTCGCCCGCCAGGGTATCCACCGCATTGTGGCGCCCCACATCCTCGACAAAGGAGAGGATCTCCGCGCCGCGGCAGATGGCGCAGCCATGCACCGCACCCGCCATCTTGTAGGTTTCGTTATGGGCCGACAGCGCCTTGAGCAGGGCGTAGAGGGTGCTCTGTTTAAGCTCGGGCGCCGCCAAGACCACCCCTTCGAGCTTCTTCATCACGCTGCCATACATGGTGCCCTGACCACAGCCGGAAGTGACCGTCTTCTTCTCCAGCGATTTGTCGAGATCTTCAGCCTGCTGGCTGCTCACCACGGCGGCGGCCTCGCTCTCCCAGTCGACGATAACCGACTCGATGGCCGAGATATCCTCGATAAAGCCCTGATTTTTAAGGTAACCCAGCACCAGCGCCTCGGGGCGGGCCCCCAGCGTCATCAGGGTCACTATCTCCTTCCAGTTGAGGTAGACAGTCAGTGGCCGCTCACAGGCGATTTGGCGGGTGTTCATTGTGCCCTGTTCATCCATCACCTCGACGGCCATGGTGAGCTGGGCTGCTGCATTGCTTTTGATAAAGGTCGGTGTCATGGGCCCCTCGCGACCGGTTGCCGGGATCTAAGGGGAGGTATACAGCAAGTTTTGTTCCAGATTGTTTTTGGTTTATGAGCATCCATAGATGGCAAATGATCAAAATGAAGCTCATTACATCATGATTGAAATGTGAATTGTTAAATATGTGCAGCATCTTGAATAAACTTATCTGGACAAAAGCTATTTATTTTATAACCATAGCAATGGGGTGCCAATTTACTATTAAGTACAGAGTATTAAGTTTATGAGAGGGATAGGATGGGATATTTAGTAGAAATTATTAAAGCATTGGCATGGCCTGTGTCTATTATTTGGCTTGGTTATTTATTTCGAAGTGAAGTTCGGATGTTGTTGGGAAGGCTAACTGTTTTAAAGCATGGAGAAACAGAAATCAGTTTTTCCAAAAACTTGGAAAAGGCAGAGGAAAAGGCCTTCCAAATTAATGATATCAACGATGTTGATTTGAGAGGTGATACACCTGAGGATATTAATCAGCGGGATTTATTATACAAGATTGCAGAGATTTCACCTCGAGCTGCAATTGTTGAAGCATGGACGTTAATCGAAACCGCAGCAGTTAAAAGTAACTTGGTCATGGGGAGCACATTCAAAAGAACAAGTGCAAAATTAATTCAAGACAACCTCATTAGTACGGGTAAATTTGGTAAGGATAGTATTGAGTTGATAAATGAACTTAGGCAATTAAGGAATAAAGCTAGCCATTTGCCTGATTTTGCAATTTCACAAAGTGAAGCAGAGCGCTATTTGGATTTGGCGATTAAAAGTGCACATGCTATAGAAAATTTAGCATCCAAGTGATTTGTAGACTAATTTAGATACCTCAATGTTTATTGAGGTTATAAAAGGGGAATTATGCATAACGACAAACTGATTTTACGTGTTATAGAACTGGCAGGAGGTAAAGATATACTGAATGAACGGTTAGATAAAAAGCTGAATGAAATAAATGAGGCATGGAATCAAAACACTGATTTAATTGGGCGGGTTCTTCGTGCACATCTTTTTGTTGAACACTTCATGACTCGATATATTTTGAGTAAGAGAAATGAATTTGAAAATGAGAGTGTTGAACGAGCATCATTTGCTAGAAAAGTAGATTTGATAGAAAGATGTGATGTTATAGTTTTAAATGAATTGATTCCCGGAGTTAGAAAGCTTAACAAAATAAGGAATAAGCTTGCGCATAATCTATTCATTGAGCTTGATTCTGAATCAATAGATGAATTTTATAAATCAAGTTCTTTTTGGTCATTAAGAATTGAATTGGCAAAGCCGAAAGTTCCTTCAATGGAACCGGTTGCTGTAATAGAGGATTTTGCTAAGCATGTCGGAGTATGTATTGATGAGATACTTGATCCTGCTTCATTGTCTAAATTTTTTTCACAAGCATTATCAGAACAAAAAAATTTGTAATATGTATTTAAATGTAATTATTTACCTTGTATGAAATATTGGATGCTGGCTAAATCCTAGGTTGGTGCTGAACGAAATGAAGCCCAACGTTTACCGCGTGATCTTGTTGATATAGGCAATTATCTGACCACTCGGTTATTGCCAACATCAAGCTGGATAGGGATGTGGGAAAATTGGTTTTACGCGGCATGTTGGGCTTCGCTGTGCTCTGCACCAACCTACGCTCAGTGCCAACCCGCATCAAAGTCCCCATCAACCACCAAACCTGCCTTGGCCCCACTCTTGCTAAGTCTTATCCCATTGATGGCCGTGGCCGCCCTGAATGTTCTGCTCTGATCTGCCCCGAACGGGGTGGCGCACGGGGGAGGGCGGCCCGGCAGAGACCTTCTGATGGGAGCCGTGACAGTGCAAGAGACAACCAATACCTTGCCCCCGCAGCGCTGGCTGCAACTGGAGTTAAAGGCCATCGACAGCCAGGTTGGCCGCTGGCAGAGCCGCCGTTTTGAGATAGCAGCGCTCCACCCCGCTGAACCTGAGGCTGCCGGTGCCTTGCCCCTTACCTTGTTTCGCGATGAGCGGGGGGATTATCGCTTTAATTTGAGCTCCGGCTCGCCCCGCCTGTTTGTCACCGGAAGCCGTGTGGACACTGGCTTTGTGGCTGATGGTCTGACCCTGAGCCAGACTGTGGCCGCTGCCTATATGGATGGCGAGCGGCAGGTGCTCTCCTGCCCGCTGCCCGAGGCGCTGCAAGCCTGGGTGGAGGCCTTTATCGGCCGCCACGGCGAGCTGCTGGAGGCCCGTCGCAAGGGCAAGAAGGGCAAGGGGCGGGCGCAGGATCAGTTGGGTGTCGATAGCCAGGATCAAGCCAGCTGCGGTGCCGTTAAAGCCACCGGCCCCGATGGCCGCGAGCGTGGCAGTGACAGCGGAAATCGCGCCCATGAGTGAGTTCCTCAAACGCTGGTCGTCTCGCAAGAGTGAGGCGCGCAAGCATCAGGTATTGCAGCCACGGGAAGAGGCCATTCCCGAGGCGGTTGCCGCCCCCATCGAAGACAGTGGTGAAGCTGAAACTCCAGATACTGCGCTGGATAGCCCCGTAGTCAGCACTGACAAGGGGAGCTGTGAATCCCTTGCCATTGAGAGGGCCGAGAGTGGCGAACCGCCGCTAACAACAGCCCAGCGGGGCAAGGCCAAACTCCCCGACAAGGAGGCGCTGCGGACTATGTTTCGCAGCCATAAACCGGATGGGCTCGACGACTACACCCAGGATTTCAGCCAGCCGGAATTGCTGCCCGCGGCCCTGACCGCCGGGCTGCGCAACTGGTTGGTGGATCAGGTGATCGCCCTGGAGAGCGAATCGGCCAATCCGGCCAGCGGCTCCGCTGAACCGGTGGCGGTTGCCAGCGAACCTGCCGCCGACGAGCTGGCTGATAACCATTCTCAAACCCACACCGACGATCGGGACATTTTGGTTTCCTCTGGTGGACAAAATGTCCCAACTAAAGGTGGGGGAATGGAACCCTCAGGATCCTGACTCCCTGTCAGTCACTTTTTTCCCGGGGGAGTTGGCTCGCCTCTTGCTCTCTCGGCTTACCAACAAGCGCCCATCCCATGAGGTGGCGCGCGCAGGAGTGTATGTGAGCACTGAACAAACATTGCCAAATCTGGCCCCAAATCTAGCCTCCAATCTTGCCCATGGGGCGGGGGCGGCCGCGCATAACGCGCGCGCGCGCGCCTATGCCCTGCAGCATACGGTCAAGACCGACAACCTGATCCCGGCCACTGTCTCTTACCAGAGTCAGGGGCGCCTGCTGCTGGTCGGCCCGGAAGATCGCATTCGCCGCGCCGCCAGCTTGCTGCCCGCCGGGGTGAAGCCGACTCTACTGGTGACCGAAGCGGTCCATGACGCCGAGGCGGCCGATCTCGAAGCCATCTTTGATGCTACCGCATCCCTCGCAGCCCTGACCCTGCGCGAGCCGAGCCTGACAGGGTATCTGGGGCAGTTCCAGCTTACCGGCCTCAATGGGCAGGGTGAGCGGGTTAACCTGGCGGCGCTTTGCTTCCCACAACAAGGCTTTCCACAACAAGCGGCTGCTGTTAGTGAACAGCCACGCGAACCGCGCTTCGATCTGGTGGCCGATCTGGGCCGTACGCCGCTGTTTGCGCTGGAGCGCCCGCCGGTCGGCTATCTGTATCTGGCCGATGATACTGGCTTGGCCGAACGACTCGCCGAGCTCTGTGCGCTGACCGGTATCTTCGACAAGCCACGCTATTTTCGCCTCGACCCCGAGGCCTGCGCCTTTACCGCCCGAGGCGTGCCCGGTTGCAGCCGCTGCCTCGATGTCTGTCCGACCGATGCCCTCAAGCCCATCAATGGTCGCATCCAGATCGATCCCCATCTCTGTCAGGGCTTCGGCAGCTGCGCCTCTGCCTGCCCGACCGGGGCGATTGCCTATCACCAGCCCGACGCCAACACCAGCGGCGACTACCTGTTCCGATTGCTCAAGCATTATCGGGAGGCGGGCGGCGACGCGCCTCAGTTGCTGATCGCCGGTGAAAACGAGCGCGAATGGGTGGAAGCCGAACTCACCCGCTTGCCCGCCAACTGGCTGCCGATCTGGGTGGAGGAGAGCGCCAGTTTAGGCATCGAGAGCTGGTTTACTGCCCTGGCCTATGGCGCCAGCACGGTGCGCATCGCGCTGGGCGACGATGCCCCCGCAAGCGTGCGGGCATTGGTTGAGCGGGAGCTGGCGAGCGCCGCCGTGCTGCTGGCGGGCGCCGGTCTCTCTGCCGATCGCATCGCTCTGTTTGACACTGATGCTGGTGAGCCTGTTTCCGGCCAGCCAGCCGTTGCCCTGCTGGACAAGCCGCTGAAAGGAGACAAACGGGAAAACCTGTTTGCCGCCTTCGATGCCCTCTGGCTGGCCAACGAAGGGCGCCGCGAGCCGCTGGCAGTGCCTCATGGCGCTCCTTACGGCAGTGTGGAACTCAAAGAGTCTGACTGCACCCTCTGCATGGGTTGCGTGGCGGTCTGCCCGAGCCGTGCCCTGCATGCGGTGGGGCACACTCCGGGTCTCAACTTTATCGAGCAGGATTGCATCCTGTGCGGCATGTGCGAAAAGGCGTGCCCCGAGCAGGCCATCGTACTGGTGCCCCGCCTGCAACCCGTGCCCGAGGCGCGCCGCGCCGTGCAGAGCCTGAAAGCCGAAGAGGCCGCCTGCTGCATTCGTTGCGGCAAGCCGTTTGCGCCCGCCTCGATGATCCGCCGCATCCAGCAAAAACTGGCCGGTCATTCCCACTTCCAGAACGAGGCCGCCCAGCGGCTGCTGATGTGTGAGGACTGTCGGGTCAAGGATGTGTTTGCTGTGCTGGCGGCGGATCCCGTCTCCCAGCTCAAGGTGTGAGGGCCAGTGATGAGTGAACAACATAACGAAAAGGCTGGCGAACTGAGCATGACCGAACTGGAACAGAGCAGCGCCGATCTCTACGCCCTGCTGGCAAGCCTCTGGCGCGCCGCTCCCCGTGGCGAACAGCTCGCCTGGCTGCAAGGGTTGCAGCCGATGCCGGGCCCCTTTGCCAGAGGGCTCGGGCTGGTGCAGCTGGCGGCCAGCGGCCACCACGAAAACGAGCTTGCCGAGGAGTATCAGGATCTCTTTATCGGACTGGGGCGCGGAGAGATTGTGCCGTTTGCCTCCTGGTATCTCACCGGCTCCCTGATGGAGCTGCCGCTGGCGGTGCTGCGTGCAGATCTCCAGTCCCTCGGTTTTGAGCGCCAGAGCGGAGTGTGCGAGCCGGAAGATCATTTCGCAGCCCTCTGTGAGGTGATGGCGGTACTGATTGGCGAGCAGCATCCAGAGCGCAACCGCTTCTATGAGCGCCACCTTGCCCCCTGGGTACTCGCCTGCTGCCGCGATCAGCAACAGGCGAAAGGGGGCAGCTTCTACCGGGCGGTCGGGGCCCTTGCCGAAGATTTCTTCAAGCTGGAAAACGAATTGCGCCTGCCGTTTGGCGCCTGCGTGGTGAAGGGCTGAACGCTTTTGTCCACCCGCAACAAAACGAGCAGACGAGATATCCCATTGGACGCGAAGCTGGCGCGCAGGCGCCGGCAAGAACAACAACAGAGGTCACAAGAATGAGCGATGAACAGCTGAAAGACCCGTCCCGCCGCAATCTGATCAAGGGAGTTGGCGTGGTCGCCACCATAGGCGTACTGGCCGGTGCCACCGGTCGGGTGGTGGGCAAAGAGGTGCTGACCCACGACACCGAGCCTGACAAGGGCTATCGGGAGACCCCCCATGTTCACGACTTTTATCGCACCCTGCGCGGCACCGACTGAGCCGGATCAGTGAAGGAGAACTCATGAAACTGACAAAACGTGCCGAGCAGCCCCAAGTGGGCGAGCAGGGCAATAAGGCCATTCGCGGTCAGGGGTTGACCCGCCGCGCCTTTATGGTCAACTCGGGTCTGGTGGCCGGTGGCGCCGTGGCCGCCGGTTGGCTGGCGCCAGCCATGATGCAGCGGGCCGAGGCCAAAACCGTGGCAGCCGAGGTGCCGGTCGAGGTGAAGCGCACCATCTGCTCCCACTGCTCGGTGGGCTGCGGCGTCTATGCCGAGGTGCAGAACGGTGTCTGGACCGGTCAGGAGCCGGCTTTCGATCACCCCTTCAACCTTGGCGGTCACTGCGCCAAGGGGGCGGCCCTGCGCGAGCACGGCCACGGTGAGCGTCGCCTCAAGTACCCGATGAAGCTGGTGGGCGGCAAGTGGCAGCGCATCAGCTGGGATCAGGCCATCGAAGAGGTTGGCAACGAAGTGCTGCGTCTTCGCAAGGAGTCCGGCCCCGACAGCGTTTACTGGCTCGGCTCTGCCAAGCACTCCAACGAGCAGGCCTACCTGTTTCGCAAGATGGCGTCCCTGTGGGGTACCAACAACGTGGATCATCAGGCGCGCATCTGCCACTCCACCACGGTTGCTGGCGTAGCCAATACCTGGGGCTACGGCGCCATGACCAACAGCCTGAACGACATGCACAACAGCAAGTCGATCATGTTTATCGGCTCCAACCCGGCGGAGGCCCACCCGGTCGCCATGCAGCACATCCTGCTGGCGAAAGAGCGCAACGGCTGCAAGATCCTGGTAGTCGACCCGCGTCGTACCCGCACCGCCGCCAAGGCGGACATGTATCTCTCATTGCGTCCGGGCACCGACGTCGCCTTTATCTGGGGCATGCTCTGGCACATCTTCAAGAACGGCTGGGAAGATAAAGAGTTCATCCGCACCCGCGTCTACGGCATGGATGAGGTGCAAAAAGAGGTGGCGCGCTGGACTCCGGCCGAAGTGGAGCGGGTGACTGGCCTCAACGAGCAGCAGGTCTATGGCGCCGCCAAGCTGCTGGCCGACAACCGCCCCGGCTGCGTGGTCTGGTGCATGGGTGGCACCCAGCACACCACCGGCAACAACAATACCCGTGCCTACTGCATCCTCGAACTGGCCCTCGGCAACGTGGGCAAGAGCGGAGCGGGCACCAACATCTTCCGTGGTCACGACAACGTGCAGGGCGCCACTGACTTTGGCGTCACCTCCGATTCCCTGCCCGGTTACTACGGGCTGGAAGAGGGCTCCTGGAAGCACTGGGCCCGGGTGTGGGACGTCGATTACGAGTGGATCAAGGCGCGCTTTGACAACAAGGCCTACAACGGCAAGCTGCCGATGAACAACAACGGCATTCCGGTCTCCCGCTGGGTTGATGGTGTGCTGGAGAACGCCGATCTCATCGAGCAGGGCTCCAATATCCGCGCCATGTTCTACTGGGGCCATGCGGTCAACTCCCAGACCCGCGGCCCGGAAATGAAGAAGGCGATGCAAAAGCTCGACATGATGGTGATTGTCGACCCGTATCCCACCGTCGCCTCGGTGATGAACGATCGCACCGACGGCGTCTACCTGCTGCCGGCTACCACCCAGTTCGAAACCTATGGTTCCGTCACCGCCACCAACCGCTCCATGCAGTGGCGTGACAAGGTGATAGAACCCCTGTTCGAATCCAAGGTCGACCACGAGATCATGTATCTGCTGAGCAAGAAGCTCGGCTTTGCCGACCAGCTGTTCAAGCACATCAAGGTGGAGAACAACCAGCCACTGCTGGAAGACATCACCCGCGAATACAACCGCGGCATGTGGAGCGTGGGCTACACCGGCCAGAGCCCGGAGCGGCTCAAGGCGCACCAGCAGAACTGGCACACCTTCCACAAGACCAACCTCAAGGCCGAGGGCGGCCCGGTCAGTGGCGAAGTGTACGGTCTGCCTTGGCCCTGCTGGGGTACCCCGGAGATGAAACACCCCGGCAGCCACATTCTCTACGACACCAGCATTCCGGTCTCGGAAGGGGGTGGCGGTTTCCGCGCCCGCTTCGGCATCGAGTATCAGGGGGTCTCGCTGCTCGCCGAAGACTCCTGGCCGAAGGGGAGCGAGGTGGAAGACGGTTATCCCGAGATCACTGCCGATCTGATGAAACAGCTTGGCTGGTGGGATGAGCTGACCGAGGCCGAGAAGAAAGAGGCCGAGGGCAAGAACTGGAAGACTGACCTCTCCGGCGGCATCCAGCGGGTCGCCATCAAACACGGCTTCGTCCCCTACGGCAACGCCAAGGCGCGCTGTGTGGTGTGGACCTTCCCGGATCAGGTGCCCAAGCACCGCGAGCCGCTCTACACCCCGCGCCGCGACTTGCTGGCCGACTACGCCACCTGGCCCGATGCCAAGAGCCTGTGGCGCCTGCCGACCCAATATGCATCGGTGCAGGAGAAGGATGTCAGCAAGGAGTTCCCGATCATCCTTACCTCCGGCCGTCTGGTGGAGTACGAGGGGGGCGGCGACGAGACCCGCTCCAACCCCTGGCTAGCTGAATTGCAGCAGGAGATGTTCGTCGAGATGAACCCGGCGGATGCCAACGACGTCGGCGTGCGCGACGGTCAGGATGTGTGGGTCGAGGGGCCGGAAGGGGGCCGGGTCAAGGTGAAGGCACTGGTGACCCCGCGGGTCAAACCGGGGCTCGCCTTTATGCCGTTCCACTTCGGCGGCCACTTCGAGGGCAAGGATCTGCGATCCAAATATCCGGAAGGGTCTGACCCCTATGTGCTGGGGGAGTCGGTCAACATAGTCACCACCTATGGTTATGACCCGGTCACCCAGATGCAGGAGACCAAGGTCACCCTGTGCCGTTTTCGCAAAGTAGGAGCCTGATCCCATGGCCAGAATGAAATTCATGTGTGACACCAAGCGCTGCATCGAGTGCAACGGCTGTGTGACGGCGTGCAAGAACGAGAACGACGATGCCCTCGAGTGGGGCATCCAGCGCCGCCGGGTGGTAACCCTCAACGACGGCCTGCCAGGTGAAACCTCCATCTCGGTCGCCTGCATGCACTGCACCGACGCCCCCTGCATGGCGGTCTGCCCGGCCGACTGCTTCTATCACACCGACGACGGCATAGTGCTGCACAACAAGGATCTCTGCATCGGTTGCGGCTACTGCCTGTTTGCCTGCCCGTTCGGGGCGCCCCAGTTCCCGAAAACCGCCGCCTTTGGCGATCGGGGCAAGATGGACAAGTGCACCTTCTGCGCCGGCGGCCCGGAAGAGGATCACAGCGAGGCGGAGCGCCAGAAGTACGGTGCCAACCGCATCGCCGAGGGCAAGCTGCCCATGTGTGCCGAGCTCTGCTCTACCAAGGCGCTGTTGGCAGGGGATGCGCAGGTGATCTCCGACATCTTCCGCGAGCGGGTCGCCTATCGCGGTGCCAAGGATGCTGCTTGGGGTAATGGCGATGAGCTGTTCCACGATGCCAGCAAGCTGAACAAGCAGGGAGGGGCGGCATGAAAACCTGGCTAATGGCCCTGTTTGCTGCCCTGCTGCTGGTGAGTACCGCGAGTTTCGCCGATGCCGAGAAAGAGGCGGTCGGCTTTGCCGGCGCCGATTATTGGCGGGCGGTGAAGGATGGGCAGGAGGGGGTGACCACCTCCCGCTCGCCGGAGCACGGAGTGCTTATCTCGGTGCCGGGCCAGCTCTGGTTCGAGGTGAAGACCAAATGGGTGTCGCCGCTCGGTGCCATCGCCATCTTTGGATCCTTGGCCATGTGTGGCCTGATGTACCTGGTGGTGGGGCAGACCAAGCTCTCCAAGCCACGCACCGGGCGCAAGCTCAAGCGCTGGAGCCGGCTCGATCGGGCGCTGCACTGGACCACGGCGGCCATGTTCCTGACCCTCTCCGGGTCGGGGCTGGCCATCATCTACGGCAAGTACTTCATCAAGCCGGTGGTGAGCCTCGGGGTGTGGGAGAACTGGATCTGGTTCGCCAAGGTGTTCCACAACTACGTGGGGCCGCTCTTCTTCCTCTGCCTGATGGGAGTGCTCATCAAGTGGTTCCGCCACAACATCGTCAACATGGTGGACGTGCAGTGGTTTATGAAGGCGGGCGGCATGCTGGGGCCCCACAAGGGGAGTCACCCTTCGGCGGGCTTCTCCAACGGTGGCGAGAAGGCGATCTTCTGGCTGCTGATCTGGTTTGGCGGCATCGTGGTGGCGACCGGACTATTTCTGGACTTCCCCATCTTCGGCCAGCTGCGCCGCCAGATGGAGTGGGCCAGCTTTATCCATATCGTAGGCGCCTTGATCCTTATCTGCGGCTTCATCTTCCATATCTACATGGGCCTGTTCCAGCTGGAAGGGGCGCTGGAGGGGATGGTGACCGGCGAGGTGGACGAGACCTGGGCCAAGGAGCACCACGACCTCTGGTATGAAGAGGTGAAGCACACCCTCGATGAGCCCAAGTCGGGCAAATCAAGCTGATGGTCGACAAAGAGTAAAAGAGAAGGGGCGCAGCGGCGCCCCTTTTGATGGCGGGTCGATGGTGATGGCAAATTGATTGAGCGATGCCGCAAACGGCGATGGTTTTTTGGGCCACCTTGAGCAACAGTAACAGGGGTTCCATTCACACAAGGGATGACAAATGATGAGAAAAGCATGGCTGGCAGCGGTATGTGCATCTGCGCTCTTCGGTGGTATTGCGGGCGTGGCGCAGGCGGCTGACGGGATCAAGGCCCAGCAGGTGCAGTTCAAGAAGGGGGAGTCAGGGGCAACCATCAACGGCACCATTCAAGGTAGCCAGACCCTCGATTACAAGCTGACGGCCAACAAGGGCCAGAGCATGGTGGTGATCCTGACCGGCAAGCCCTACTTCAATATTCTGCCGCCGGGCAGCAAGGGGGAGGCGATCTTTGTTGGCTCGCGTGACGGGAACAACTTTGAGGCAACCCTGCCCGCCAAGGGCACTTATACCATTCGGGTCTACCAGATGGGGGCGGCCGAGAGCAGCAAGGCCAAGACGCCGTTCAAGCTGGAGGTGGGCATCAGCGGCTAATGCCGGCCGCTGACAAGCATCACAGAGGTGGCGGCCACAAAGGGCCGCCACCGTTGTTTTATCCCCTCTGTTTTTGCCTCGCCAAGGTTAATAGCCCCCCCGGGCCAGCCGTTCGAAGTAGCGCTGATAACGTCCGCTGGCGATGGCCTGCTGCAACTGCTGATTGAACTGATCCCGCAGTTTGGCTGAATCCGGCATCTTGCGTGGGAACATCACGAAGCTGTCGTTGCGCAGAAAAGGGGTCTGGCTGTGGGTGATGAGTGCCGCGCTGGCGGGGTCGAGCTGGCTCTGCAACTCGGCCAGGCCGACTCGCAGCTCTTGCGGATAGAGGTCAATCCGCCCGCGCAGCAGCTTGCCGAAATTCTGTTTCACGTCGGTGACTTTCTGTTGGGTTACCTCGCCATCAGCCACCATCTTGTCCAGCTCGGGCCCGTAGCTGTAGGCGATATCGCCCCCCAACCGCATGCCGATGATCTGCTCAAGGCGCTCGGCCCGCAGCTGCCGTGATTTGAGGGAGAAGAAGACAAACTGCTCCTGCAGCACCGCTTCGCTGAACTGAAAATCCAGCTCCCGCTCCGGTTTGTGCATCCAGACGGCGGTGGCGTCGTAGAGCTGGCTGTTGGCCGCCAGCGAATAGACCCGGCCCCAGGGGGCGAAGTGGAACTTCACCTCATAGCCCGCTTCCTTGAACAGATCGCTGATGAGGTGGGCCACGGGACCGTGCTGTTTTGACTGCTCGGAGACGAAAGGGGGCCATTCACCCACGATGATGTTGAGCACCCGACCCGGTGCGGCGAGAGCCGACTGGCAGGCCAGAAACAACCACAGTGCAAGCAGCGGGATCAGGCGCATGGCAGGAAGAAGGGGGAGCAGGCTGGCAGAGGTGAGGGCATCAGATCACTCCCGGCTGTGATGCGGTGAAAGGGGCTGGGTTGCCCGCAATGCTAACATGAGTCTCATTCCTTGCCGTGGATATTTGTCTCGCCGGGGTCGCCGGGCGCCTATTTTGGCCGCAGGGTATGCCCAAGCTCACAAAACCGATCGAGTAAACGTCATATGATTGATTTCATTATGAGTCTTGCTCTCCTGCCGAACGGCAATTTCACGTAAATCAAAGAGAATGACTATGGCTACCGGACAATATCTGCTGTGGAAAGATGCACAGGGACAGGATTTTCGCCCCGTTGCACTGACCGGCACTGATCTGCTTAACAATCGATACCTCAACAAGGGCACGGCCTTCACCGAACAGGAGCGGGCCGATTTTGATCTCGATGGTTTGCTGCCGCCTCAGGTACAAACCTTTGAAGCCCAGCTCGAGCGAGTGTATGAGGGGTTCAAGAGCGCTTGCAGCGATATCGAGAAGTACCAGAACCTGCGTGCCCTGCAGGATCGCAACGAGACTCTCTTCTATGCCCTGTTGTCACGCCATGTGGAGGAGATGACTCCCTACATCTATACCCCGACCGTGGGCAAGGCGTGTCAGGAGTTCAGCCACCGCTTCCAGAAGCCGCGCGGCCTCTACATCACTCCGGACAACGTGGATGATATGGGCAGTCAGGCCCGCCACTTCGATGCCAAATCGATCCGCATCATAGTCGTCACCGACAGCCAGGGCATTCTGGGGATCGGCGACCAGGGTGTTGGCGGCATGGGCATCCCCATCGGCAAGCTGGCGCTCTATACCCTGGGAGCCGGTATTCACCCCGCCTGCTGCATGCCCATCGCGCTGGATGTGGGCACCGACAACCAGAAACTGCTCGATGATCCCATGTATCTGGGCCGCCCCCACAAGCGTATTCGCGGCAAGGAGTACGAAGAGTTCATCGACAAGTTTGTGCAGGGGGTCAAGCGCCACTTCCCCAATGCCGTGCTCCAGTGGGAAGACTTCAGCAAATCCAATGCCTTCAACAATCTGGCCCGCTACCAGCAGTCACTGCCGTCATTCAACGATGATATTCAGGGCACCGGTGCCGTGGTGCTGGCCGGTATCATCGGCGCGGTCAAGGTCAAGGGGGAGACCCTGGGCCAGCAGAACTATCTGGTCTATGGCGCTGGCGCCGGTGGGGTTGGCGTCGCGGATCAGATCTGCGCGGGGATGATCCGCGAGGGGATGGATCCGCAGGCGGCCCGCGATCGCATCTACATTCTGGATACCCAGGGGCTGGTGTGCGACAACCGGGACGGGCTCGACGAGTACAAGCGTCGCTACGCCAAACCTGGGCTGCTGCTGGCGGGTTGGGATACCGAGGTGCCCGGCAAGGCCAATCTGGCCGATGTGCTGCGTCATGTGCCCATTACCGTGTTGCTGGGTACCAGTGGCTCGGGCGGGGCCTTCCAGGAAGAGCACATCCAGCTGATGCTGCAGCATTGCGAGCGCCCCATGGTGTTCCCGCTCTCCAACCCTACCGCCAACTGTGAAGCGCTGCCGGAAGATATCTACCGCTGGAGCAAGGGCAAAGCCATCGTTGCAACCGGCAGTCCGTTCAAGGATGTGAGCTACGAGGGGCAGGAGTTCCGGGTCGGGCAGGGCAACAACGTCTTTATCTTCCCCGGTGTAGGTCTGGCGGCCATCGTCAGCCAGATCCGCGAGATCACACCCGATGTCTTCACTACCGCCGCCTTTGCGCTGGCTGAGTGCGTGAGCGAGGTGGACCTGGCGAAAGGGGCCGTGTATCCCCGCATTCGCGAGCTGCGCAGCATCTCGGTGCATGTGGCGACCGCCGTGCTCAAGGATATCGTGCGCCGGGATCCCTCCCACCCACTGATCGGTCAGGATCTGCAGCAGCATATCCTCAACCACATGTGGGAGCCGGTTTACCTGCCCTATCGTCGGGTATAACCGCGTATTCACCGTCCGGATAACGGGTCGGTAAAGATGACAAGGGGGTAGCGCTGCTACCCCCTTTCGTTTACCCCGTGGCATTCACTAAATTCGCAATGGTCGCCAGCGCCCTTCCTGATTGCGACAGGCGGTATCCTGCCACTGCTGGCTCGCCTTGCCGATATAGAGTTGCTCGCGATAGTCGCGACACCACTCCCCGCTGGTATGGCGGAAGGTGCGCAGCGGCGTGACGCTACCCGAGTGACGATTAGCCGGATTGAACCAGGTGAGGCTCTGCCCTTTGGTGCGGGTTTCCAGCGCCTTGGCAAGGGCCTGATTGGCCAGTTGAATATCTGCCTTATCCATCTGATGGTAAAGCGGCGGAGTGTCGACCGTGGCGCAGCCAGCGAGGCCGAGCAGGAGGAGTGTTAGCAGATAACGCATCATGGTTGCCCCTGTTGGCGAAAGCCGTTGTTGAGCAGCGCCCGCTCCTGCTCATCGGTAAGCACTTGCTGACGATCGTCGACCGTGCCGTCACCTCTTAGTTTGTTGCCGTTGGCATCGACAGCATCCACACCGTTGTCATCGACCGTGCCATCGCCCCTGAGTTTGTTGCCGTTGGCATCGACAGCATCCACGCCGTTGTCATCGACCGTGCCGTCACCTCTGAGCTTGTTGCCGTTGGCATCGACGGCATCCACGCCGTTGTCATCGATGGTGCCGTCACCTCTGAGCTTGTTGCCATTGGCATCGACGGTATCTACACCGTTGTCATCAACGCCATTGCCAAATCCGCGGCCACCCCCATGGCGTTCTCCCCCTGCATGTTTTTCTCCACCAGCATGCCGTTCACCTCCACCATGCTGCTCTCCGCCGGCATGCTCGCCCTGGCCGCCACTGTCATCGCTGCCCCCCTCGCTGTCGCTGCCACCGCCGCTGTCGCTGCCTCCGCCGCTGTTGCTGCCTCCGCCGCTGTTGCTGCCTCCGCCGCTGTTGCTGCCTCCGCCGCTGTTGCTGCCTCCGCCGCTGTTGCCACCACCACTGCTGCTGCCCCCACCACTGCTGCCCCCACTGCCACCATCGCCATCTTTGTTGTGAACGATCAGCTCATTGGCGATGTAGCTGTGGCTGCCATCGAGCAGCAGATTGAAGAGTGCGGTAGTGGGAGGCGCCTCGATCCAGCAGAGTGACTCAACCAGCAGTAATTCCGGCTGGGATTGCAGGGCCAGATTGCCCGTCACCATGACAGGTGCCGGGCGACACATTATCTGCATGCCGGTAAATAGCGGCAGCACTGCCAGTTGCGGGTTTTCGGTTCGTGTCATGGCCGGTGAGATGGCTGCCCAGCCCCGCGTGGTCAGCAGAGGGTGTTCTGCGGTAAAGAACGGGGGCAGATCATTGATCCCGTAGAGTCTGCGTTTGCCCAGTATGACCCGTTCGACCGCCAGGATCCGGTTACTGCCGCCGTGTTGATCCAGCACTCGTTCACCGACCCGGAGCGTCTCTATGGGGCGGGTGGAGCCATCGGCCATCGTGATGCGAGTGCCGGCGATAAAGCAGGACTTGGCATAGGCCTGATTCATTTGCCACTCATTGTGGGCGAAATCATAACTGAACGGGTTTGCAAACAGGGCGAGTGCGATGGCCGAGCCAATAAGCAATCTGCGCTGGCTGGCCTTGAATGGGGGCTGTGACATGGGGACTCCTTGTCCATCTTGATTCACAGGATCCATTATAGAGCGCCCCCTAGCGGTGGCATCTTTGACCATGAACACAATAAACATGATGGAAAAACGATTGGCGTTCGTCACAATAATGCGTAAAATCGCATACTCGATGCTTGTAGCAACGAATCCCGCCTAAAAAGCCAGTTTCATGCCCTTCCCAAGCAGTAAAAGGTAACAGGTGACGTATTTGTGTTCATTTTGTGCCTTGAAAAAGTCTTGTGATGACTGAAAAGTGATAAATATCCCCATCAGTTATCAAAAAATTAAGGACATCCATGTTTTCCTTAGTCAAGCAAAGTGTCGCCGGGCTGCAAATCCTGTTTGTCGCCTTCGGTGCCATGGTTCTGGTGCCCCTGCTCACCGGACTGAACCCCTCCATGGCCCTGCTTGGCGCCGGTGTGGGCACCCTGTTGTTCCAACTCTGCACCCGCCGCCAGGTCCCGATTTTCCTCGGTTCCAGCTTTGCCTTCATCGCTCCCATCATCTACGCCACCCAGACTTGGGGATTGCCATCCACCATGTTTGGCCTGTTTGCCGCCGGTTTCATGTATTTCATTCTGGCTGCGCTGATCCGGGCAAAAGGGATGGGTTTTGTGCACAAATTGCTGCCCCCGGTGGTGATTGGCCCGGTGATCATGGTGATCGGTCTTTCTGTGGCTCAGGTTGCCTGCAACATGGCGATGGGCCGCGCCGGTGGTGAGCAGGTGGTTCCTGCGGGGACTGCGCTGACGCTGGCCGGTATCTCGCTGGCGGTCACCCTGATTGCCGCTGTGTTCTGCAAGGGGTGGATCAAGCTGATCCCCATCCTGTGCGGTGTGATTGCCGGTTATGTCTCGGCGGTGTTCATGGGCCAGGTGAGTTTCGATGGCATGGTGAACGCCCCCTGGCTGGCGCTGCCCCACTTCGAAACCCCGGAGATCAACTGGGCTGCTGCGTTGTTCATGTTGCCGGTAGCCATCGCCCCCTGTATCGAGCATATCGGTGGCGTGTTGGCGATTGGTGGCGTGACTGGCAAGGATTACACCAAGGATCCGGGTTTGCACCGTACGCTGGCCGGTGATGGCATCGGCGTCTGCTTCGCCGGTTTCATCGGTGGCCCACCCGTGACCACCTACGCCGAAGTGACCGGTGCCGTGATGATCACTCGTAACTTCAATCCGGTCACCATGACCTGGGCTGCGGTGTTTGCCATCATTCTGGCCTTCTTCGGCAAGTTCAATGCGCTGCTCACCTCCATCCCGATGCCGGTGATGGGCGGTATCATGCTGCTGCTGTTCGGATCCATCGCTGCCATCGGTCTCAAGACGCTGGTGGAATCCAAGGTGGATCTGGGGCTGTCACGCAATATCGCCATCGTCGCCGTGACTCTTACTGTCGGTGTCGGTGCGCTGGAGATGAAGATTGGCGACTTCGCGCTGGCCGGTGTTGGCCTGGCCTCCGTTGCCGCCATCCTGCTCAACCTGATCCTGCCTGCGCACTCCGAAGAGGGTGTGATGGACGCGGCCAAGGATTGAGTTTCACCAGACGTTCACGTTGACTTGTAGAAGGCCACCTCGCGGTGGCCTTCTCTGTTTCGGTTATCTAGCGCCACTTTTCGGCTCGGCGGAGCTCATCTGGAATCTAATTTGGAAGCAGATGAGGGGGTTAGCACTCTCATTTGACGTATCTCTTTTCGTGACCTTAGCTAAAGGACAGGTTTGGCTCTGAGGTCTCCTCGAGCAGTATGGGAAAATGGATGTTGGCGTTTTCTATCATTTCTCTCCCAGACCCTGGTCATTAAACGATGCGCTTCTGCTTCGCCACAGCGCTGTTGTATGGCAGAGGTTTATCCGCCCCCTCCACACTCCCCTCATGCTGCCCTGGCATGTTTCCACCTCGATTTGTCGTGAGCCTCCCCCGCCGGTTGTGTTTCGTTGCGCACTGGCAAAATCCGGATCTGTTTGCTGCTGCACATGGGTGGGCGGCGAGCCGTGAAAGCCGGCATGACCCCAGCGGGTCAGATGTGCACCGCCATCGGTAACGGCGGATGTTCAGGGATGAATGGCAAGCAAAGCGAGGTTGCAATGAACTATCAACTGCTGTGGAAAAGTGCAATTTTTTCAGTCTCTTCCATGATGGCGATAAGCGCTGTTCAGGCTGCGCCACTGAACGTGATGACCGAGGATTACCCTCCGTTCAACATGCAGGGGGAGGGGGGCAAGATTGTCGGGCTATCGACCGAGGTGGTCGAAGAGCTGCTCAAGCGTGCCGGCGTCGAATACAAGCTGACCCTGATGCCCTGGAAGCGGGCGTATGAAGATACCCTCAGCACTCCCAACACCGCACTCTACTCCACGACTCGTACCCCGGAGCGTGAGGCGCTGTTCAAATGGGTGGGGCCGCTGGTCAATAACAACTGGGTGTTCTTCTCCAGCTCGACGGCCAATATCACAGTCTCTTCACTGGAAGAGGCCAAGCAGTATTCGGTGGGGGGCTACAACGGTGATGCGGCAGCCGAGTATCTCAAGGCACAGGGATTTGCCAAGTTGCAGCTGGCAGCCAATGACACCGCCAACGTGAAAAAACTGGAGGCCGGTCGTATCGATCTCTGGGCAACCGGCCAGTATCTGGCGCCCTATCTGGCCAGCAAGGAGAAGGTGGCCTCACCCAAGCCGGTCTTCGTGTTCAAGGAAACCCAGATGAGTTTGGCGTTTAACAAGGATACGCCCGATGAACTCATCAACAAGCTCAACGAGGTTCTGGCAGCCATGAAAGCCGACGGCACCATCGAGAAAATCAACGCCAAGTACCAGTAAGTTGTACTGTTCCTGCTGCCGTTAATACCGGGAGGAAGTCATGGATTGGAAAAGTCTGAAGTTCAGGATTGCCGTACTGACTTCCCTCTCGGTGAGTCTGCTATTGGTACTGTTTGGTGGTTATAACTACAGCTCGGTGAGGGAAGAGAGCTACAGCAAACAGGCTCAGCTGGTCGAGCAGGCGATCAAGCGACTGCAGCTCTCCTTGCCTGGCCCTTTGTGGAATTATGAGTCGGCCTTTATCGAGGCATCGCTCAAATCCGAGCTGGCGGCCGATATGCTCAGCACACTGCTGGTGGTCAACAAGGAGAAGCTGGTGGCCGGGTTTGCCCGCGATGCAGCGGGCACTATTTCCCCTGTAGCGGCCATACCCGCCGATACGGCGGCCTATGGGGGGTATGATCTGGTCTATGACGACAGCGGCCAGAAAAATACCGTGGCCCGATTGCTGGTGCAAACCAGTGATGCCGCCATTAAGGCCCAACTGCGCCAGCAGTTGATCACCACTGTCTGGCAGATCCTGGTGCTCGATCTCTGCATCATCGCCCTGCTGATGGTACTGATTCATCGCAATGTGCTCAGGCCGCTCCATCAGATGAATCGGGCGGTGTTTGATCTGGCCAAAGGAGAGGGGGATCTGACCCGGCGTCTGAAGATCAGCCGTCAGGATGAGATGGGCGCGCTGGCCACCAACATCAATCACTTTATTGCCAAGCTTCAGGAGATGGTGGCCGAAATCAACGAGCTCTCTGCTGGCGTGCTGCAGACCGCGGAACGTTGTGACACCCTTGCGGCGGATACTCGGGGCGCCAGTGATGCCCAGCAACTGGAGCTGGATCAGGTCGCGACTGCCATTACCGAGATGAGCCAGGCGGTGCAGGAGGTGGCAGGTAATGCAGTGAAGACTGCTACGGCGACCGATGAGGCCAACCTTTATGTCGAGCAGGGCTACAATCTGGCCGGTCATGCCAATCAGGCGATTCATCAGCTGGTGGGAGAGGTGGAACGGGTGGCGGGGCTGATGCGCTCCCTCTCTACCGAGAGCAGCAGCATCGGCAATATTATCGAAGTGATCAATGGTATTGCCGAGCAGACCAATCTGCTGGCGCTCAATGCCGCCATCGAGGCGGCGAGGGCTGGGGATCAGGGGCGAGGTTTTGCGGTGGTGGCCGATGAAGTGCGAACCCTCTCGGGGCGCACTCGTCAGTCGACCGAAGAGATCAGTGCCAGCATCAAACGGCTGCAACAGGCGACCCAGAATGTCGGTGCCGGGATGCAGTTGAGCCAGGAGCAGGCCTCTCGTGCGGGAGCCGAAGCCGCCGATGTACAGGTATCGGTGGAGAAAATTAAAAACCAGGTCAGTCTGATCCGCGAGATGAACATGTATATTGCCCAAGCCTCGGAAGAGCAACACTCGGTAGCAGAGGCGGTGAGCCATAGCGTGAACCGGATTGCCACCCTTAATAGCGAGAGCGCGGCCAGGGTGGTGCAAGTGGCTGAAGCCAGCAGCGATTTGCGCCAGCTCTCCGGTCAGCTCGATACCCTGCTCAAGCTGTTTCGGGTCTAGAAAGCACATACGCCCTGCGGGGGATCCTCGGTGCGAGCGGTGGTCGCGATCACGCGCGCAACTGGGGTCGTGGTGTTCTCATATTCTGCCATGCAATCCCGGATCGATATTTTCCCTTTACGGGCCCATGCATGACAGTCTGGAGAGCTGTTGTCTACTCACGACACAGCTTGCACCAGGGACCGGTGAGCTCGCAGTACCCGGTCTCGTCGCCATGCTGCCAGCCAAGCCGATGATAGAAGGCCACGGCCGCCGTATTGCGGGTTGCCACCTTGAGTGATGCCGTGCGGGGATTATTTGCCAGACCATGTTCGAGCAGCGCTCGCCCAATCCCCTGACCATGCCAGTCGCTCGCAACGTACAAATGATGCACAAAGTGATCGGGTTGCCATACGGCGATAAATCCGCAGAGCGTCCCCCCTCGCTCAGCCACCCATATCTCTTCTCCCCGGGTCTGCTCGATAAAGTCATCCAGGTGAAACAGGGAGGGGTCTACCCAGTGAAAGGTTTGTCTGCGGCCTTGTAAAAACAGCTTGGCCAGCGGGGTGATATCACGTTCTTCCATGCGCCTGATCATCATGCTCTCCCAAGGGCGGTCACTGTTCCCTGTTGCACGCGGGCAAGGTTATCTGGGGCAAATGACAAGGGTGTGATTAAGGGCTGTCCAATACATTTGTCATGGGGCTATACTGCCGAAGTCCCCTGTATGGATGGCGTGAGGATTGTTGATTTATGGACAATAAACAGATTGAAGGCAACATTTTTGTTCCGGCTCATATCGATGACGTGTGGCACGCCTGGACGACAGAGAGTGGTCTGCGCAGTTTTCTGGCTCCCGAGTGTTTGATGGTAGCCGAACCGAATGGCCCCTTCGAAATCTACTTCAGGCCGGATGCTCCACTGGGTGAACGGGGCAGTGAAGGGTGCAGGGTCATGGCTGTCATGCCCTATGATTTGCTCAGCTTTAGCTGGAATTTTCCGCCCAGTCTGCCCCATATTCGTCAGCAGAAGACTCAGGTTTGTCTGCGCTTTGTGCCGGAAGGGCAGGGCACTCGCCTCTACTTCCTGCAAACTGGTTGGGCCAATGATCCTGACTGGAATCATGGGTATGCCTACTTTAGGGAAGAGTGGCTGGAGACCAGCCTGCCACGGCTGCAGTACCGCTTTACCCACGGCCCCATCGACTGGAACAACCCGCCCGACAAGGCACAGCTGAAGGCGTTGTCCCAGTAATTTCGGGGCACAGAGATAAAAAAAACCGGCCAAAAGGCCGGTTGAAACAGTTCAGGCTTGTCAGGTGACAAACGTATCCAGCGGATGAGAGTCGCTTTCCACTCCTTGTGAAGTACAACCCTCTTGGTTACGTGCCATTACTATATGCCATCCACACTGAATCGATGCTGAACCACGGATGTTTCAGTTTCACTCCACCTTACAATCAGATGGTAATCCCCATCGACTGGCGCAGGTAAGCGCCAGCGCCGAGCAGGCCAGGCCCTTCATGGGTGATCAGGAATACCGGAATATCCTTGAGGTAGGATTTGAAACGGCCCTTGTCTTCAAAGGCAACCCGGAAACCGGAACTGGTGAAGAACTCCTGGAAGCGCGGCACTATGCCCCCTGCGATATAGACGCCGCCAAAGGTACCCATATTGAGCGCCAGGTTGCCGGCAAAGCGGCCCATCAGCACGCAGAACAGGCTCAGGGTGCGGCGGCAATCCAGACACTCGCCCGCCAGCGCACGTTCGGTAATGTCTTTGGGAGCGAACGGCTCCGGCTCACGCCCATCGGATTTCACCAGCCCGCGATAGAGATTGACTAGGCCTGGGCCGGATAAGAAACGCTCGGCCGAGACATGGCCCAGTTCGCCACGCATCACCTGCAGCACCGCATCTTCCTCTTCGGTGTTGGCGGCAAAATCCACATGACCCCCTTCGCCCGGCAGGCTCAACCACTGATCGCCCGCCTTGACCAGATGCGCAACCCCAAGGCCGGTGCCCGCTCCATAGATGGCGATGGGTTTGCCAGCTACCGGTGCGGCGCCGCCCAGCTGGATGCGATCCGATTCGGCCAATACCGGTACCGCCATCGAGACCGCGGTAAAGTCGTTGATTACTTGCAGGCGCGCCAGCCCGAGATTGCTCTGCATCTCGCTGATGGAGAACTCCCAGCTGTGGTTGGTCATGGCGACCCAGTCACCATTGATGGGGCAGGCGATGGCGATGCAGGCTTCCGCCACCTCGACCTTGTGTTCCTCCAGATAGAGGCGAACCACGGCTTCAAGGCTGGGATGGGCCAGACCTGAGTAGGTCTTTGCCTGAGAGATAGTACCGGTGGCCAGCTCACACAGGGCCAGACGCGCATTGGTACCGCCGACATCGCCGACCAGCGCATGGGTATGCTGCATAACAACTCCTTCGTTACAGGATGGGGACGACTGTGGTGTCCCGACATTATTGTTGGATTATGACGGCCCATTCTATCCGAGCTCAGGCTCACTCACCCGCCGGATCGATACAAACGTGCGCCTGCTCACAGTGTTGTTGCTTTGCAACATTTGTAAGCGGTTTCACAGTGAGGTGACGTTTTGTAACGAAAAGTACGAAATAATTAGAGATGAGTCATACTTTGTACGGCAGGCGTTAGTTGCGATAACCGCTTGTCTTGTATAGTCATCAGCTTGATTGGAAACCTGCTTAGCCGTAGATTTAGTGCAAAGACACTGAAGCTAAATTACAAAAACGTCTGGTGGTGATGATGAATACCCTTGATAAAATTACGAACAACCTGGAAAGTTTCAGTAAATCAGAACGCAAGGTTGCCGAGGTGATCCTGGCGTCTCCCCAGACCGCCATCCACTCCAGCATCGCCGCCCTGGCCAAAATGGCCGACGTCAGTGAACCGACCGTCAACCGTTTTTGCCGTCGCCTCGATACCAAAGGCTTCCCCGATTTCAAACTCCATCTGGCCCAAAGCCTGGCCAATGGCACTCCTTACGTCAATCGTCATGTGGAAGCAGAAGACGGCCCCGATACCTACACGGCCAAAATCTTCGAATCCACCATGGCTTGTCTGGATGCCGCCAAGAACAGCCTGGATATCTCGGCCATCAACCGCTGTGTCGATATCCTGACCCAGTCCAAGAAGATCAGCTTCTTTGGTCTTGGCGCCTCCTCAGCCGTTGCCCGCGATGCCCAGAACAAGTTCTTCCGCTTCAATATCCCGGTGGTGAGCTTTGACGATATCGTCATGATGCGCATGAGCTGCATCAACAGCAGCGAAGGGGACGTGGTGGTGCTGATCTCCCATACCGGCCGCACCAAGGCGCTGGTCGAGATCGCCGCGCTGGCGCGCGAGAACGACGCCACAGTGATCGGCATGACCGCCAAGGATTCCCCACTGGCGCGCGAGTGCAACCTGGTGCTCTCCATGGATGTGCCGGAAGATACCGATGTCTACATGCCGATGGCTTCCCGCATCGCGCAGCTGGCGCTGGTGGATGTGCTGGCAACCGGATTTACCCTGCGCCGGGGGATGAAATTTCGTGAAAACCTGAAGAAGGTAAAAGAGGGATTGCGCGAATCCCGCTTTGAAACACCACACTCTTCCTGAATCGTCGGGGGCTTTGGCCCCCGACTGTCTATGCCACCCTCCTTGGTGTAGTCTTGATGTGGTATTGTAACTTAATAACAAAAACCACCCGGATGGTTTGCAAGCGGGTGCATCGAGCCATCGGTTTGATGGGGCAGAATCTCAAGTTATCTCAACTTCATATTGGAGTCTTTCATGCCTAGACGTACAAAGATTGTAACCACACTTGGTCCGGCCACCGACCGCGAAGGGATCCTCGAAGGGATTATCCGCGCCGGCGCCGACATGGTGCGGATGAACTTCTCTCACGGCACTCCTGAAGATCATATCCAGCGCGCCAATCAGGTGCGTGACATTGCTGCCAAGCTCGGCCGCCACGTTGCCATCATGGGTGACCTGCAAGGCCCGAAAATCCGTGTATCCACCTTCAAGGATGGCAAGATCTATCTCGCCATCGGTGACAAGTTCGTGCTGGATGCAGCCCTGGGCAAGGGTGAAGGTTGTCAGGAGCAGGTCGGCATCGACTACAAGAGCCTGCCAAACGATGTGGTGCCGGGTGACATCTTGTTGCTGGACGATGGCCGTGTACAACTGAAAGTCGAGAGCGTGGAAGGCACCCGCATCCACACCACTGTGACTGTGGCGGGCCCGCTCTCCAACAACAAGGGCATCAACAAGAAAGGGGGCGGTCTCTCCGCGCCAGCCCTGACCGAGAAAGACAAGGAAGATATCAAGACAGCCGCGCTGATGAACGTGGATTATCTGGCCGTCTCCTTCCCGCGCTGCGGTGATGATCTGCGTTACGCCCGCGAACTGGCTCGCGAAGCTGGCTCCAATGCCAAGATCGTGGCCAAGGTCGAGCGCGCCGAGACCGTCGCCACCGATGAGGCGATGGAAGATATCATCCTCGGCTCTGATGCCGTTATGGTTGCCCGTGGCGATCTGGGCGTCGAGATCGGTGACCCCGAGCTGGTTGGCGTGCAGAAGAAGCTGATCCGTCACTCCCGTCGTCTCAACCGCGTGGTGATCACCGCTACCCAGATGATGGAATCGATGATCAACGCGCCGCTGCCGACTCGTGCCGAAGTGATGGACGTCGCCAACGCCGTGCTGGATGGTACCGATGCGGTGATGCTCTCTGCCGAAACAGCAGCCGGTCAGTTCCCCATCGAGACAGTGACCTCCATGGCGAGCGTCTGTGTCGGTGCCGAAAAGCACCCGAGCCTGAACGTCTCCAACCACCGCATGAGCTACACATTCACCTCGGTGGAAGAGGCGGTTGCCATGTCCACCATGTACGCAGCCAACCACCTGGAAGGGGTCAAGGCGATCGTGGCGCTGACCGAATCGGGCACCACGCCGCTGCTGATGTCCCGTATCAGCTCCGGTCTGCCGATCTTCGCCATGTCCCCCCACAACAAGACCCTGGCCTGGGCCAACCTCTACCGTGGTGTGACCCCGGTGCTGTTCGACGGTGACGAGACCAAACCGGTCTACGAAGTGTGCCGCGACGCGCTGGCCGTGCTCAAGGATAAGGGGCTGCTGCAAAGCGGGGACATGGTACTGCTGACCCACGGTGACAAGATGGAAACCGTCGGCAGTACCAACACCTGCAAGGTGATGATGGTCGAATAAGCCCGTCCGGTTTCACAGTGTTCAACAAGGCTGCTCCTCTCTGATGAGCAGCCTTTTTATTAACGGCTGTCGCGCTTTGGTGGGATAAACAGGACTCAATGATTGCTTAACCGGATTCCCCTTCCGATAATGCGGGAGTGATTTTCACCGGGTAGCCTGTTGTAGGGGATCGCACCGGGTAACCCAGACACTCGACAATACGGGAGTGAAAAAATGAACAAGCGTAACTGGTTGCTGGCCCTGTCACTGACGTTGGTGGTGTCACCCAGCCATGCCGACTGGGAGAAACTGAAGGCTGCCGCCGCCGATCTCGGCACCGCCGTGAGTGAGACGGGCAAGGAGGTGTGGCAGGACGTCAGCGACTTCTCCAAAAAGAGCTGGGCCTCCATCTCTGCCTGGGGTGAAGAGGCGTTCAACACCGCCGGGGTCTGGACCGACAAGAGCATCGCCACCGGCAAGGAGTGGCTGAAGGTAGCCGACAAGAAGCTCGACGAGATGCTGGAGCCCAAAACCCCGCAAGAGGCGCGGGTGGCGCTCAACACCATGGCCGACACGGCACTGGTGCGGCTGTTCAATGAACAGCCTTCAGCCAAGTTGCTGTTTGACAAGGCGTATGGCTACGCAGTATTCGATTCGCGCAAGTTCTCCCTGATGCTGCATACCAATCAGGGCGCCGGGGTGGCCATCAATCGCAAGAGTGGCAAACACACCTATATGAAGATGTTTGGCGCGGGGCTGGCGGCCGGTATCGGTGGCAAGTTCTATCAGCAGGTGATCCTGTTTGAAGACAAGGCCAGATTCGATGCCTTCGTGACCCAGGGTTGGGAGGCCACTTCCGAAGTGGGTGTGGTAGCTGGCAAGGAGAGCGCCGAGCTGACCGCCAAATACAACGGCGGCATGGCCATCTACCAGATCGGCGAGAAGGGATTGCTGTTCGATGCCAACATCTCCGGCTCCAAATACTGGATCGACAAGGATTTGAGTCAGTAACCATTCAGGCGGTGAGCCCTCGGCATTTGCCTGGCTCACCGTGCGGCAGTTGCAGTCAAAGATCGCCCGCACTCATCCTGCGGGCGTGCTTGTTTGTGGTGGCGTGATGCGGGTGTTGGATGGCAAAGCGCCTTTTCCCGTGCGAATGCTGGGGACAAAAAGCCATCGCTCCCCTTGGCCGCAACCGGTATAATGCGCGACCCGAATTGTTCCAGGTGGTTAAAATGCAGCCGGTACCCAACCTTTTCTCCTATCCCCGCTATTGGGCCGAGTGCTACGGCACGGCGCCCTTCCTGCCCATGTCCCGCAAAGAGATGGACAAGCTGGGTTGGGACAGCTGCGACGTCATTCTGGTGACGGGGGATGCCTATGTGGATCACCCGAGCTTCGGCATGGCGGTCATCGGCCGCATGCTGGAGGCGCAGGGCTTTCGGGTCGGCATCATCGCCCAGCCGGACTGGTCATCGAAGGATGACTTTATGCGTCTGGGCAAACCGAACCTCTTCTTCGGGGTGACCGCGGGCAACATGGACTCCATGATCAACCGCTACACCTCCGACAAAAAGCTGCGCCACGACGACGCCTACACCCCGGGGGATGTGGGCGGCAAGCGACCGGATCGCGCCACCCTGGTCTATACCCAGCGCTGCAAAGAGGCCTTCAAGGAGGTGCCCGTCGTTATCGGCGGCATCGAAGCTTCCTTACGCCGTATCGCCCACTACGACTACTGGTCCGAGACCATCCGCCGCTCCATCCTGCTCGATGCCAAGGCCGATATCCTCATCTACGGCAACGCCGAGCGGCCGCTGGTGGAAGTGGCTCACCGTATCGCAGCGGGGGAGACCATCGAGACCATGCAGGATATTCGCGGCACCGCCGTTATCCGCAAGGAGCCGCTGCCGGGCTGGAAAGGGGTGGATTCGAGCAAGCTCGACCAGATTGGCCGCATCGATCCCATCATGAACCCTTATATGGAAGGGGCCCCATGCTCGGACGACGCCACCGAATCGGCCCCTGCCGCGCAGGAAGCCCAGCCGGTGCTGGTGCAGCCGCCCAAGCCCAAGCCGTGGGAAAAAACCTATGTGAAGCTGCCGGCGTTCGAGCGAGTGAAAGAGGACAAGGTGCTCTATGCCCACGCCTCGCGCATTCTGCACCACGAGACCAACCCCGGTTGTGCTCGCGCCCTGGCGCAGGCTCACGGCGATCGCATCGTCTGGGTCAACCCGCCCGCCTTCCCGCTGGAAACCGAGGAGATGGACGGCGTATTCGGCCTGCCCTACCAGCGGGTGCCGCACCCGGCCTATGGCAACGAGAAGATCCCCGCCTTCGAGATGATCAAGACCTCGGTCAACATCATGCGCGGCTGCTTTGGCGGCTGCTCCTTCTGCTCCATCACCGAGCACGAAGGGCGCATCATCCAGAGCCGCTCGGAAGAGTCGATCTTGAAAGAGATCGAAGATATCCGCGACAAGGTGCCGGGCTTTACCGGGGTCATCTCGGATCTCGGCGGCCCCACCGCCAACATGTACAAGCTGCGCTGCAAGAGCCCCAAAGCCGAGCAGACCTGCCGTCGCGCCTCCTGTGTCTGGCCCACCATCTGCCCGCACATGGACACCGACCACAGCCCGACCATCAACCTCTATCGCAAGGCGCGCGACCTCAAGGGGATCAAGAAGATCCTCATCGCCTCCGGCGTGCGTTACGACATCGCGGTTGAAGATCCCCGCTATATCAAAGAGCTGGCCAAGTACCACGTCGGCGGCTACCTCAAGATCGCGCCGGAACACACCGAGGAGGGGCCGCTCTCCAAGATGATGAAGCCGGGCATGGGCAGCTACTACCAGTTCAAGGAGCTGTTCGATAAATACTCCAAAGAGGCGGGCAAGCAGCAGTACCTGATCCCCTACTTTATCTCCGCCCACCCGGGCACCACGGATGAAGACATGATCAATCTGGCGCTCTGGGTCAAAGAGAACCGCTTCAAGCTCGATCAGGTGCAGAACTTCTACCCGTCGCCGCTCGCCAACGCCACCACCATGTATTACACGGAGAAAAACCCGTTGAACAAGGTGAGCCGCACCGGTGGCGATGTGTTTGTTGCCAAGGGCGAGCGCCGTCGCCGTCTGCACAAGGCGCTGCTGCGCTACCACGATCCCGCTGGCTGGCCGATGATCCGCGAAGCCCTGCTCGCCATGGGCAAGGGCCACCTGATTGGCAATGGCCCCGGCTGTCTGGTGCCGCCAGAAGGTAGGAATGAGCGGCGCAACGAGCGCGCCGCCAGCGGCAAGGGTATGAAACCGGCCCTGACTCGCCACAGTAACATTGCCCATCAGCGCGGTAATGGCGCAGGCAACAAGCCGACGGGCGGCAAGCCGGTGGGTTCCCAGCTACAGAAAGGGGCGGCTAACGGCAAACCGGCCGCACAGGGCGAAGGCAAGAATGCTGGCCAGAATGCGGGTAAGAGCAAACCTGCCGGAAAACCCGCCCATAAGGGCAAGGCCCCGACCCGCGCAGGCTCTGCCAAGCCGGGGGCCAAACCCACCACTCAGGGCGGCAAGCCTGCGGCTAAAGGCAATGGTGCCAAGCGACCTGCGCGGTAAGTTTTCCTGATTGAACAGCGATAGAAATAAAAAAGGCGACCGGATGGTCGCCTTTTATGTGGGCTTGTTGAATAATATTGCCATACCTCATTCGCATCGTAATTTTTATGAGAATTTGAGGTCAGTGTTATGAAATAATTGTAGATTCAAGCTATTATAATTATACTTTTTTATCATTAAAGCAAATCTTTGAAAAAATCAGGTTTTTTAATTTCTTTGACATTGAATCCATTTAACTCATCAAAAAGTATATTTGAATCATTTTTTTTCCTAACTATTTCATTTGGTAGGTATACATTGCTACCAATAGTATTGATTTCCAAGTTTTTCAAGAATTTATCATATAATTGAGTATATGATGAGAACTTTTTGAAAGTAATCTGTTCCGTGCTAGGTCCATAAGCTATGTTCGCTGAACCATGTATTATTTCGCAGCCATATTCAGACACTGCGCAATATATTTTTGCATGGGATCGCTGAAGAGGGATTGCTGAGTCAATTAAATTCACGCTAAGATCATATTCATTCAGGGTCTTATAATCCATAATAGCAGAGCTTATGGCCTTCTTGAAAAGATTCAGTGATGCAGTTCGGGTTATTATTTTTGCTTTGTTTTTTGAAAGTTGACTTAGGATGCTGAACCATATGTCAAGTAAATTATCCTCTTTTATATATTGATGCCCTACAAAAGGAGATATAATATATATTTTGTCATGAAATAGTTCCCATCTAACTAAAATTTTCTTTAGTATCTCCATGCACTCTGTTTTTGAATATGTTCCATCTATATTGTCTTCTAACTGTTTTGCACCACGAATATTTCCTAAATTAAAATCTGACGATGAAAACTCATTGTGATTGTAGTCTTTGTAGAATATACCAATGTGTGGTGTACCGCACTGACAATTAAAATGGATGGCAACAATAGCTTTTTCTGGATTATAACCGTAGCCTTTAATATCAAGTACAGTGTAGTTATAATATTGATTGGCCATTTTTTCAAAAATGCTTTCAAAATGTGAATGTGCCTCAACTTCCAGTCCACTATTGCAATTTGCGCAGTTGTATAAAGATTTGGTACTAGTGTTATATTTAACAACTAAGTCATCTAACTTTCCATCAAATTCTATAAGGCCATGAATATCTTGATATGTTGTAGGTTCATGAATATCATAGTCAAGAAATCTAATTTTCTCTGCTCCTGATACGATATATGATTCATCTGGATTTATACTTGGAATTCTAAATGTACCATCACAGTTTTCGCATTGGGAGATCATTTCACCACGGTCATTATCAACTAAGAATATCACCTTGTGAAACTCAATTATATTTGAGCAGTGCGGGCATTTCCCTTTGTAATACTTTTTAATATGCTGTAACATTCTGAAGGCCTTATTATTTTTAACAGAGAGCTTAGGGGGTTCTTCGTTTATATCTAGCCGTTGTATGGTCAGAGTATATTCTATCACCTATGAGATTAATAATCTGGGATAAAGTTGAAGAGCCTCATTGTGAGGATCTTCAATTTAAAAACTGCTATTGGTTATTTTGCGATAACTTTTGAATTTGACCGGAATTTTGTATGTGTTATCTGAGAAATGAAATAATCTTCATCTAAAAATGCTAAAAGACGTTTTACATCTTTTCTCAACATAGGCATTACTATTTTGGGGTTGTTGATATCTGAGGAGTCGACCTCAATGTCTACGCCAAGTTGTTGTGCTGCATTGCTAAGCTCATTAACACTTTTATTTTGTAAAATACATGACTTGTTTATCAGAGTTACCTTCTTTCTTATTACTGAATCAGCGATCACATCAAAATCAAATCCATCATTTAACTTAAAGTGGGAATGTTTTGAAAAAATGACCAATTCTTCTTTTGTTGCTTCTCTGAAATAACTATCGACATTGAATATTCTACGAAGATTATTGAAGTTTTTGAAAAATAACTTATCTCCAAGAAGAATCGCTGTTAGTTTCACATCCAAGGAAAGCCCTTCAGATTTCGCCAAGCTAAAAGTTTTTTTATCCCGAGTTATATTTTGAAAAAGAGTTCGTGTATTATCTATAATTTGTCTCTTATCAAAA
Source organism: Aeromonas sp. 600948 (assembly GCF_049174875.1). Classification (NCBI taxonomy): domain Bacteria; kingdom Pseudomonadati; phylum Pseudomonadota; class Gammaproteobacteria; order Aeromonadales; family Aeromonadaceae; genus Aeromonas; species Aeromonas sp. 600948. The sequence goes on along the minus strand of NZ_JAAKTY010000018.1, from coordinate 21,694 downwards.
GACTGTAATAACACTTTTGTAGCAGACTCACCTCTGCCTGGAATCCCTACAAATAAAGCTCGTATGTTATAAACTGAAATCGTTTCAGGATCCCATTCAGGAATTGCACTTGGCCTATTTATAGCATCAATAACACCTAATGTATCATCGAAACCATTGATGCAAAAACATTCATTTTCATTTGTTGTATAACCGCCACAAAACTCTACTTCATCTGTAAAGGTTGCTTCGAAATCATCATTTTGTTCAATGAAAAGTGTATGTATGGCTGTTTGTGTGTCTGTATCAGCACTTATTTTTAGTATATTTGCAGCGACACTACCATCTGTTATTAAAAATAATTCCATGAGACATCCTATACTTTATGTTCCAATTTAGACTGCAATATATGTATGATCAGTTAATTTTACTACCTTGAAAAAATCAACATTTCCATTAATGATCATTTCTTTTGAGATAAGAATAAAGCCTACACCAGTATCATCTTCAGCCTCATAAAACTTATAACCTAAAAATGACATTACAGGGTTTACGCTGTATGACTCAGAAAAGCTAATATAAACAAACAAACTAAGATAAAAGAAAATAGACATTTCTATTTTCAGAAACTCACTTGGTCCACTTATTAAAGGGAAAAGATAAGTGAGAAAATAATTGGTTATTTCTTTATCGGCAGGTGAAACAGAACGAATATTTTTTGTCGTTGGCCCACATGTCTTTATTGCATAATTTACAATCCATCTGCATGAAGAGATAGTGAGTAAAGCAAATGTTAAATAGATTACACTCCAAATCGGCTTTCCATTCGTATATGCAATAAAAGCAAATGTGATGCAGACAGGAGCTACCGCACTCGCTGTTAGTGCATAACGAATAAATTTGCTTAGCATCAAGATGCAGCTCCTTCAGTAAGTAGGCTGTACATGCATACAGTATATGGTGGAGGAGATTTTTTATCCATTGAACATCTTAAATTCACTCGAGAGAAATGAAATACGGGAGATCCATCCCTCTTTGTAAGGCGTATCACAACCAATTTCCACGCTACCGCCCGTGGATTACAGCTTCCAATATGCTCCCTTGACCTGCGCTGGCAGCTACCCATCGCAGCTCAACAGGTTCTGAATGGCTATGGTAAGCCAAACGAAACTGCCGAGGCGAGCCTTAAAATGATTTAACTATCAGAAATTAATCATTTTTTGCGCTTGATCAGCAAATGGAACCGGAAGGCGGCTTTATAGCCATATTCATCTCTGGCAAGCAGGGAAGGGGAGTGAATAGGGGCGACCTGCTGGTCGCCCCTTGAGATTGCCATATCCGGCGCGTGAAGGGTTAGCCGTTATAGCCGTAGCAGCGCTTGAGCTCTTCGAAGTCGTAGTAGTGGCTGCCGCTCTGGTAGGGTTGGCAGCCCGTCTTAAAGGCGATCTCCTTTTCGTTGTAGAGCATCTTGACCAGCACCTGCCGCTGCCCGTTCTGGTAGATATCCCACTGAATATTGGCGGTATAGGGGGAGACCCAGCCGCCGCGCCACTCGTTGTTCTGCTGGCTGAACAGCTGATCCGGGCTGGCCCCCTGACGGCTCCCTTCCAGCTTCATCAGGGCGGCGAGGGGGATAATGGCTTCGGCATGGGCAAAGCGCAGGGTGGCCCGTCGGCTCTGCTCGCCCTCCACCACCTGACGCTGCACCTCGCCAAACAGGCCGTCGAGCAGCGGCTGGGCAATGGCGTAGGGGGCGCTCTGGTTGGCAAAGCTCGGCCCCTTCTCGTAGAAATCTTCCGCATCGGAGAGGTAGGAGAACCAGGCAGACTCCTGTGGAGTGAGGAACTGCTCCAGCGCCCAGGGTTCGCTGCCCTGTGCCTGCGCTTCGCGGATCATGCCGGGGCCGATGATAAAGAGGTTGTAGAGCATCAGGGCGGCATCCACTTCGTCGCGCACATAGGTCATGCCGCCATCTTCCGGGTTGACGGCGACAAACTCGACGCCGCCCGCCAGATAGTCGACAAAGCCCTTGCTGTAGATACGCTCCAGCATGCTGCGGGCCATTTCTTTGGTCTTGCTCAGGTTTTTAAGCTGATCCAGCGCCCTGGCCAGCTCGGGGGCCGGGGCGATTGCGGCATCTTCGTCGCCGATAAAACGCTGATAGTTCTCATAGGCGGGCAGGTAGCGGGCGTAATCCCCCTCGGGGGTGGTCTTGTGGAAGTAGAGCTCGAACTTGTTGACCAGTTTCTTGTCGATCTTGGAGGGGTCATCCTGCTTGAGGTAGCACTGCGCCGAGTCGCTGACATAGTTCACGTCGCGCTTGAGGCTCTCCATAAAGTAGAAGGCGCTTTCGTTGGCCCTGTCCTTGCCCGAGGTGACCACCTTGATGCAGTGGGGCTCGCTGCTGTTGAGCAGGGTCGGCAGCCGCGCCGCCAGCCGGGTGGCGAGATTGGCGTGCTCCTCCTTGCCCAGCGCCGAGAGCAGGCCATAGCCCAGTTTCTGGTTGGCGGCCGTCACCAGATCGACCTTGCCTCCCAGCCCCTGCCCGAGAGTGGTGAGCGCCCCCTGACGCTGCGCCTCTTCCCAGACCAGCTTGGTCAGCACGTCATATTTCGGGCTGGAGAGGGAGCGCGAGCCGTGGCGCGCCACCATCTCGGTAAAGACCGGGCTGAACCCCTGTGGCGCTGGCTCGTAGCTCTCCGCCTGCTGCTGCGGGCTGTAGACCGCTTTGGTGCTGTATTGATAGGCGGTTTTGCCCTGGCTGTCGGCAGACGATTCGTTCTCTGACTGGCAGCCGCCAAGCAAGACCAGCGAGACGGCAATAGCCACATAAGAAGAGCGCGGGAAAGTCATGATGTTCCTTATCTATCCATATGAAAAATAAGTGAAAAACTCTATGGCTTGAAAATGACCGCGGGATGTCAGCCAGATGACAGGCTGATGACTTCTGATAAAGCAGTAAGCAAGGGGAGGGGATAGAGGATGGCTATAGGGAGGGCAATAGAATCCCTTTTTTCGGGACACCCACCTTTTTGACAGTGGCGTAGGGCTGTTCTTGACTTAAGAGGTCACCGTTGAGGGATGTGCCATGACCATTGCCCGTTCACGTCAAATCAGCTTGCAGGATACGCCTTACTACCATGTGGTCAGCCGCTGTGTGCGGCGAGCCTTTCTGTGTGGTGACGATGCCCATTCTGGCCAGAGTTATGAGCATCGGCGTCAGTGGGTGGTCGACAAGTTGGGGCAACTATCGCGGCTGTTTGCAATTGGCATTTGTGCTTATGCGGTGATGAGCAATCATTATCATCTGGTGCTCAAGGTGGAGCCCGATACCGCAGCCAACTGGAGTGAGCGGGAGGTGGCTGAGCGCTGGGCGGGGCTATTCCAGTGGCCGCATTTGGTCAGGCGCTGGTATCAGGGGGAGACGTTGATCGAGCCTGAACTGGCTGTCGTGCAGCAATTGCTGGCCCAATGGCGGGAGCGGCTTCACTCCATAAGTTGGTTTATTCGGCTACTCAATGAAAATCTGGCCCGTCAGGCCAATCAGGAAGATGGTTGCAAGGGCCATTTCTGGGAGGGGCGCTTCAAGAGTCAGGCTTTGCTCACCGAATCCGCCTTGTTGGCCTGTATGGCGTATGTTGACCTCAATCCGATACGAGCTGCGTTGACCGATCGGCCAGAGCAGAGTGAATACACCAGTATCAAACAGCGCCTTGACGCGCCTGCTACTACTGAGGTTTTGCCACCACTTTTGCTGCCGTTTGCCCGCCAGGGTAAGCCTGAAGAGCTGCCTTATACCTTCAGCGACTACCTGATGCTGGTTGATTGGACTGGTCGTGCTATTCGGCCCGACAAGCGGGGTCATATTCCGGCCCAATTTGGACCCATTCTGGAACGATTGGGACTCGATGCTGTTCGCTGGTTGAAGCAGGTGACGCTGTTCAGGCGACAAGGGATCAGAGTGGTGGGAGACAGATATCAATGTCAGCAGTTTGCCCGCCACTGTGGCCAGCGACGATGCCATCAACCAAGGCTGTGATAGCTTTGCATCCACCCTGCTGATAGCTCCGGGTATTGCACATAGTCCAATAAATGGCTGTGCAGGGGCTGTTGCTTTCTAAACCTGACAATCTCTCCCACCAGCCTACTTTTGCAGGCATCAGCTCGGATACACACCCCTTATTGGGCCTGCAAGTAGCCTAATAGTGGCTTGCTCCAAAAGGTGGGCAAAAGGTGGGTGTCCCAATTTGTTCCCCTTATTGGGCCTGCAAGTAGCCTGATAGTGGCTTGCTCAAAAAGGTGGGTGTCCCAATTTGATTCGGCGACGCTCCCCTGTTACACCTCGCTGCAAGCCTTTATGTCGGTCAATGACGTGGCGGCCTGCATTCCGTCGGCCATCGCCACCCTCGGCGATTTTCGCATGCTGGAGCTGGCCGGGGCGCCGCAGCAGTTCGAGGTGGTGGTTGGCAGACACCGCAAAAGTCAGGGCAATCTCGCCATCGAGTGGCTGGCCGAGGTGATCAAGTCGGTCTGCGATCTTGCCATGCCTAAATAACGTCGCCGTTTGCACAGAGCTGCGCACGCCAGCCAGTTTGCTAACGGCAGGCTGGATCTGCGGGACAAATCCTGCGATGGTGCGGGCAGTTATCCGCTTGTCCCGTTATCGAGTGAAAAGGAGTTGAGATGCGCATTGCCATGATTGGTCTGGGGGATATCGCCCAAAAAGCCTATCTGCCGCTGCTGGCGAGCGACGAGCGGGTCACCCCGCTGCTCTGCACCCGGAGTCCATCGGTGCTGGAGACGCTCGCCCGCCAGTATCGGGTCGCCGAGTGCTTTACCGATGTGGCGGCCATGCTGGCCAGCCGCCCCGACGCAGTGATGATCCACGCCGCCACCGCCGTTCACCGCGAGCTGGCCGAGCAGTGCCTGCGCGCAGGGATCCCCACCTTTGTTGACAAGCCCCTGTGCGACAATCTGGCCGAGGCAGAGGCGCTGGCCAACCTCGCCATCGCGCAAGATTGCACCCTCTTTACCGGCTTTAACCGCCGCTATCTGCCCGCCATGGCCGAGGCGCGCGCCCAGCCGCTCACTGAGCTGAACTGGCAGAAACACCGCTTCGCCCTGCCGGGCAAGGCGCGGGATTTTATGTTCGACGACTTTATCCATGTGCTCGACAGCCTCTGCTTCTATGGCGGCGTGCCGGACGGCGACTTTCATGCGGTATTGCGACCGGATGCGAAGGACAACAGCCTGTTGGCCGGGGTGAGCGTCAGCTGGCAGAGCGGCGATCGCGCCATCAGCGGCAGCATGAACCGCAGCGCGGGGATCACCGAGGAGCGCATCGATGCCTATGGCGACAACCTCTCCCTGCACCTTGAGAACTGCACTCGCGGCAGCATCGCCCGCGACAAGCAGGCACAGATGCTTAGCCCCAGCGACTGGCAGCCGGTGCTGGCCCAGCGCGGCTTTGCCGCCATGCTGGAGCACTGGTATCAACAGATTGAGTTGGGCCGTGCCGATAGTGAGCTGATCGCCTCCTACCTGCATGGTCACCGGCTGGCGGAGCAGCTGGTCGTGCTGGCTGACAAGCGGGGATAAGGCTGGCTGGAAGTGCGCGTGGCATGAATGCGCGGTGCGTGAGAAAGACGCATGAAAAACAACGGGGGCCGCAGTTACGGCCCCCGTTGTTATGGGATGAGATGCATGGGATCAGATGCACTTTACCGGCTTGGGCAGGCCGCCAATCTTGGTCGCCTGCTTGGCGGGCCCTTCCGGGAACAGCTTGTAGAGGTAGCGGCTGTTGCCCTTCTCGGGGCCGTACTGCTTCTCCATCGCCTTGACCAGCGCGCGGATGGCGGGGGAGGTGTTGAACTCCAGATAGAAGGCGCGCACAAAGCGCACCACTTCCCAGTGCGGCTCCTCAAGCGTGATCCCCTCCTGCGCTGCCAGCACCAGCGCCAGCTCCTCGCTCCAGTCGTTGCTGTTGAGCAGGTAGCCCTTGGCATCGGTCTCGATGAGTTGGCCGTTGAATTCCAGCTGATGTTTTTCGGACGCAGACATGGGGGCTCCTCGCTAATGGGGCTATCAGGATTGGGCGGGCATGGTAGCGCCTTGATCCCCGGTGAGCAACCGACTCTCGTTGGCCAGATGCAGCAGCTGATCCGCCAGCTCGCTGATCAGGTTGAGCTGCTGGGTCAGCATCAGCTGCTCCTCGCTGCTATCCGGACTTATCACCGGGCACTGGCTACCGATGGAGCTGGAGGGGTTGCCCGCCAGATGGCCGGCGGCCTGCTCCAGGGTGTGGCAGATGTGGTGGCGTACCTCATCCAGCCCGCTGATGGCCTCCAGCTTGTCGCGATGAGCCCCCAGCGCCGAGATGTAGGAGAGCAGGGCGTGGTTGCGCCAGGTGAGGGTAAAGCAGAGATCGAGGAAGCGGCGGCGCTTTTGCGGCTCCACCAGCATGCTCTGCCAGGCGGTGGCCAGTTCGCTGTCCGCCAGATGGGCGCTCTTGCGCGCCACCCGATAGTCGATGGACTCGTCCCGCTGTTGCTTGAGGCTTGCCAGCACCGCCGAGAGGTAGCGGGCGTTGGCCGAGAGCGAGTTGGCGATAAGCGTTGGCAGCCGCTTGTACTGCCAGTCCGGCCAGAGCCAGGCCACCAGCCCGTAGGAGATCAGGCAGCCGAGCAGGGTATCGAGCAGCCGTGGCCCGAGGATCGCAAAGCCGATGCCATCGAGCAGGTTGAACGCCATCAGCACGTAGAGGGTGATAAAGCAGACCGCGGCGCTGTAGTTGTTGCGCACCTGGGTGAAAAAGAGGAAGGCGGCCAGCCCCATCACCACCAGCTGAATGTGCAGCTCAGGGAAGAGCCAGAGCACCGGAATGCCCACCAGAATGCCGGCGAAGGTGCCGAGCATCCGCTGCACCAGTCGGCGGCGAGTGGCGCTGTAGCTGGGCTGGCAGACAAACAGCACGGTCAGCAAAATCCAGTAGCCCTTCTCCAGGTCAAAGGCTTGCAGTATGCCGTAGCCAATCACCAGCCCCAAGGAGAGGCGCAGCGCGTGGCGAAACACCATGGAGTGCAAGGTGAGGTGCTGCTTGAGCTGGGTCAGCAGCGGCAGGCGGGGTGGCCGCGCCAGCGCGGGCAGCTCCTGCTCCGGCTGTTCGGGGTTTTGCAGCACTTCGGCGCTGCCGAGCAGCTGGTTGATGCTGGCCAGATTGCGGCGCAGGAACTTCATCGGCGTCAGCAGGGTTTTCGGGTAGTGCTGCTTGAGATTGGTGAACTCCAGCTGATCGCTAAGGGCCTCAAGCGTCCAGTGGATGCGCTTGTTATGGGCGTAGGGCTTGTGCACCAGAATGGCGTAACCGAGCCGCTGGCACGCCTCGGAGAGTTGCAGGAACACCTCCTGAAATCCTTCCAGCACTATGCCCTGCTTGAGCTCCGCTTCCAGCCGGCTGTAAGGGTAGTGGCTGGAGGTGGCGCGTTCGTGGATTTCCAGCGCCAGCAGGTAGAGGCGCAGCAGGCTGGCAAGCTCGGGGCTCGCCGGGTGGCGGCGGCTCAGGCGGGCGTTGAGGGCCGATTTGGTGAGGGTCAGCGCACTCACCAGATTGATGTTGAGCTGGGCCAGATTATGGCGAATGGCCTGGGCGCCGTGCTCGTCCGCCGGGAAGAAGCGGGATTTTTCCAGCAGGTAGCGGCCAAGGGCGAAGTAGCTCTGGGCCAGCTGCTCGTGCAGGGTCTTGTAGGGCAGCAGCCAGAGCCAGATAAACGAGACCAGCCCGTACCAGAGGGCGCCAGCGCCGAGCGCCAGTGGCTGGTAGAAGAGATCCGGCGCCTTGGCGGCCCCCAGCATGGTGTAGATGGCGATGAGCAGCGAGCCGAAGCTGATGGTGGCGTAGCGGGCGCCGAGCGCCCCCACCATCACGAAGATAAAGGTGGAGCTGGCCAGCCCGATGGCAAACAGCCAGGGGGTGGGGTAGAGATACTGCACGCACAGGGACGCAAACATGAAGCAAATCAGCGTCATGGCGAGGTTTTTGAGCCGTCCCCACAGGCTGTCGTCGGTTTCGGCGATGGCGCCCGCTACGACCCCGAGGGAGAGCAGCACGGTGAGCTGGATATTGCCGGTGGCCAGGGTGAAGGCGAGCAGACCGAGAATGGCCAGCAGCACTTTGAGAGCGAAGTAGATGTGACTATCGGTCAGCAGTCGGCGCAGCAGGCCAGAGAGATCCATCGGCATGAAACAGGAACAACCCTTGAACGAAACGAGGGCAGGATGTTACCCCGCCAAGCGAGAAGCGGCCCTGATTTGGATCAGGGCCGCTTCGCATCATATCCTTGATTTGCAACTTATCCTGACAGAAACAGGAGCCAATAAAAACCCCGCCGAAGCGGGGTTTTTGATTAGTTGCGGTTGCCGCCAAGCAGGCTCAGCAGGCTCAGGAAAATGTTGTAGATGGAGACATACAGGGTGACGGTGGCGGAGATGTAGTTGGTCTCGCCGCCGCGCACGATCTGCTGGGTGGTCAGCAGGATGGCCCCGGAGGAGAAGAGCATGAACATGGCGGAAAGAGCCAGGCTCAGGGCGCTCATCTGCAGGAAGATGTTGGCAATCATGGCCACCAGCAGTACCCAGAAACCGACGAACAGCATGCCGCCGATGAAAGAGAGGTCACGCTTGGTAGTCAGGGCATAGGCCGACAGACCGAAGAAGGTGAGCGCGGTGCCGCCAAGGGCGGTCATCACGATCTCGCCACCACCATTGTTCATGTACATGTTGATGATGGGGCCCAGGCTATAGCCCAGCAGACCGGTCAGGGCGAAGGTGAAGACCAGCCCCATGCCGTTGTTGCGATTCTTCTCGGTCAGGAACATCAGACCGTAGACGCCGATCAGGAACACGGCCCAGTGCAGCGGCGGCATGTTCATCACGGTAGCGACCCCCGCCACCACGGCAGAGAAGCCCAGAGTGAGGGAGAGCAGCATATAGGTGTTACGCAGCACCTTGTTGGTATCGCGTACGGCACTTTGGGTGCCAGTGTAGATAGAACGGGTATCCATCTTGGGTGTCCTCTTGATGTCCGGGTGAGACGGCGAGCAGCCGCCTCGTGATCGCTGTTTGTTACTGCATGTTTACGCATTGTATGTAGAACAAATAGGGATGACGAGGAACAATTTCAAGCCACCTGCCATTTTGCTCCCGCACACTATCCCACAGGAAATATGTATTGCATATGAACAAGGGCTTAGCGTAGTATGCACGCCGTTCGGAGGGGTGGCAGAGCGGCTGAATGCACCGGTCTTGAAAACCGGCGATGGGCGACCATCCGTGGGTTCAAATCCCACCTCCTCCGCCATATTCAAAGAGAAAGCCCAAGCGGTCACCCGCTTGGGCTTTTTGCATCTGCGGTTTTTACCGGTCCACCTGATGGCCTGCGGCTATTGCCACTCCCGATAGCTGGCGAGGCGGTAACCGCGCTCGGCGATAAGGGCGGGCAGGGACGGGTCGGTCAGGATCGCCAGTTCGTTGAGGCGGGGCTGGCAGTAGGAGCTGCCCTGCATTTCAAGATCGACAAAGGAAGGGTGGCACATGATCTCGAGCGAATGGGCCCCCAGTTCACTGGCCTCATCGAGCAGTTGCAGCAGGCTGGCTTGGGTCAGCTGCGCGCCGTAGAAGCGGTCGTCGAACCGATCGCAGCTCTGCGGGTGGGTGACGGTCAGGCCGTGGCGGGCTATTTCGCCCCGGTCGATGCGAAGGGGCAGGCCATGCGCCTTGGCGAAAGCCTCCACCAGCGGGTAGAGTGTCGGCAACATATGAACATGGTGGTGGCTGTCGATATGGGTCGGCTGCTTGCCGAAAATCGCGACAAAGCGCTGATACTGACTCGCCAGCTCACCGGATATCTCGGCCAGATCCAGCTCTCCCGCCTCGCTCTTGTGCCAGATCCCCTTGTTGAGCTCGCCCTGCTCGTTCACCAGCGAGGTGAGCGGCGTGAGCGGCTTCCCCCAGCTGAGCATAAAGTGCAGCCCGACTGGCAATTCGGGGAAGCGTTCGGCCAGCCAGGCGGCGTGTGCGATAGCGGGGGAGGTGACGATGGCGCTGGTGGAGCTGACGACCCCGTGCTCGAACGCCTCTACGATGCCGTAGTTCTGGGCGCGGCAGAGGCCGAAGTCGTCGGCGTTGATGATCAATCTTTTGCTCATGAGGATTCCCTTGCGGTTAAGCGCCCCGCCAGTTCGGGCGGGGCGTGTTGGCCTCAGGCGAGGGCGTCGATGGCGGCGGCGAAGTTGGGCAGGTGTTCGCGGTGGGCCAGCAGCAGCTCGCGGGCGACGATGCGGGCATCGTTGTCGGAGTGGATCAGCGGGTTGAGGTTCATCGCCAGCAGCAGGTCATCGAAGTCGCCGCTGATGGCAGCCTTGGCGGCGGCTATCTCGAAGCTCTTGATGAGGTGCACCAGCCCGTTCACCTTGTCGTCAAAGCGGGTGAGGCGCGGGTGGGGGATGGCGCCATCACGCCCGATCAGGCAGCTCATCTCCACCGTCCAGTCGGCCGGGATATTGGTGACATGGCCCTGATGGGGCACGATGACGTAGTGCTCGCTCTGCTTGTCGTTGTAGATGGCGCTGATCACCTCGCAGGCCGCATCGGAGTAGTAGGCGCCGCCACGCAGCTCCAGCTCCTTGGGCTTTTCGCACAGCTCGGGGTTCTGGTAGAGCTCGAACAGCTTCTTCTCGACCTGCTGCACCACTTGAGCCCGGGCACCGCCCTTGTAGAACTCGCCCATCTCGATCCCCAGCATCTCTTTCTCCTTGAAGTAGTAACGCAGGTAGGAGCAGGGGAGCAGGCGCAAGCCGCGGATAAAACCGGGGTCGAACGGCAAGTCGAAGATGTTTTTGACCGAGCTGGCGCGGGTCAGGCTGCCATCGGCGACCCCTTCCAGCAGCTCGTCAAAGCGGGATTCGCCGTTGACCAGCACATCGCCGATAAAGACCAGATGATTGAGGCCGAACAAATCCATGGAGAGGTGATCCTGCTCGGTCAGTTTGAGGGCATCGCGCACAAACATCTGCATACCGACCGGAATGTTGCACACCCCGATAAAGCGGCGGAAGTTGGTATGACGGCGCACCGCTTCGGTCACCATGCCGGCCGGATTGGTGAAGTTGATCAGCCAGGCATCCGGGCAAAGCGCTTCGACGTCGCGGATGATGTCGAAGATGACCGGAATGGTGCGCAGCCCTTTAAACAGGCCGCCTGCACCGTTGGTCTCCTGCCCCAGCATGCCGTGGCTCAAGGGGATGCGCTCATCCTTCTCCCGCGCCTGCAACTGGCCGACCCGCAGCTGAGTAGTGACGAAGTGGGCGCCCACCAGTGCCTCGCGGCGATCCAGGGTCTTGTGCAGGGTCATGGGGATGCCCGCCTGGCGGATCATCCGCTGGCAGAGATCGAAGATGATGTTCAGTTTCTCTTCGCCAGCGGGGATATCCACCAGCCACAGCTCGCTGATGGGCAGCTCGGCGTAGCGCTTGATGAAACCGTCGACCAGCTCGGGGGTGTAGCTGCTGCCGCCGCCTATGGTGACTACCTTGATCTTCTCGCTCATAAATCCCTCTTCATCGATCTGTATCGGTTTGATGGTGGCCGCTCTGTCATCAGGGTGAGAGGGGCCGCAGCCCTCTGTGGCAGGGGCTGGTAACAATGGGTTGGTTCTCTTGAACCGGGTTGTTTAGGTCAGCAACTCGCTGGTCTCAGGCTGAACTTTCGAATTTCGGATAGAGATATTTGCGGTAACTGCCCGGGGTAAACGAGGTCAGCTTCTTGAAGTTTTTGATAAAGAGGCTGACGTCGTTGTAGCCGGTCTCGAAGGCGATATCGGCCACCGAGTTGTTGGTCACCTCCAGCTGCATCTTGGCGTAGTTGATCCGGATCTCATTGATGATCTGCATCGGCGTCTTGTTGTAGTAACGCCGGGTGGCCCTGGTCAGATACTCCTGGCTCTTGCCACAGAGGGAGACCATGTTGGCCAGCGCATCCTCGGCAAAGAGGGGGCGATCGTGCATCCGCTCCACGGTTTCGTGGAGCCAGAGCGGAAGATCATCGCTGGCGGAGGTGTCCTTGTAGTGACGCAGCCGGTTCATCACCGCGTAGGTCACCACTTCGAGAAATTCGGTCAGCGCCTCTTCCCTAAACCCCGGCGAGACCAGCACCGACTCGATGTAGCTGAGGAACTCGCTCTTGAGCGGATAGGCCTGTGAGGCGACGAAGTGTTCCGGCAGCAGGTATTTGAAGTGCTCGTCAAAATAGGTACGGGTGATCCCGACGTTGAAGATGCGGGTGGTGCCGAACTCGTAGAAGCTTTGATGGCGGGATCCGAGCGGGATAAAGACCACGTCCCCCCGCTCCAGCAGCACCCGCTTGCCGTTGACCTCCTGATAGTAACGACCGGTCAGTACCAGGGTGAACTCGTAGTAGTCGTGCTGGTGCAAACCGGTTCCGCTCACCTGTTTGTTGTAGATGAACATGTGGAATGGTTTGTTGTTAAACAGTTCGGTTTCCCGGATTGTTTTAACGCTCATGAGTCGCTTCCTGATCTGCGGGCAGATGACGGGGCCTCTCGCCCCGTCCGGAGGTTATTGGTTCTGCAGCTTTTCGTGCAGCTCGATCAGTTCGCTGATCAGCTCACGGGCCAGCATGGAGGTCATCAGGTGATCCTGGGCATGGACCAGCACCAGGGTGACCGGGATCTTGCCTTCCCCCTGATCGTCCTCGATTAGCTGGGTCTGCACCAGATGGGCGGCATTGAGCGCCTCGCGGGATTGGGCCATCAGCTGGTGAGCGGCGGCCAGATCCCCCTCCTTGGCCTTTTTCAGCGCGGTGTAGGCGAGACTGCGGGCCTGCCCGGAGTTGATGATGAGCCCCATTACCACCTCTTCCAGATCGTTGCTGGTGGTGGCCTCTTCAGTGATGTTGTCCAGATCGAACATGTGTCGTTCCTTACGTAAATGCGTTAATTGAAACCGTTAATTAAAACCATGGTTGCGCGCTACCTCGGCAAACCAGTAGCCGCTCTTCTTGATGGTGCGCTGCTGGCTCTTGAGATCGAGGCGGACGAAGCCGTAACGGTTCTTGTAGGCGTTGAGCCACGACCAGTTGTCGATAAAGGTCCACAGGTGATAGCCGCGACAGGCGCTGCCCTCTTCCAGTGCGCGATGCAGCCACTCGAGGTGCTCGCGAATGAACTGGATGCGGTAGTCATCCTCCACCCGTCCCTCGGGACCGATAAAGCGCTCTTCCCCTTCGACCCCCATGCCGTTTTCCGAGATGTAGCAGGGCAGGTTGCCGTAGTTGACTCGCAGGTCGGTGAGGATGTCGTAGATCCCTTTTTCGTAAATCTCCCAGCCGCGGTGGGGGTTCATCTTGCGGCCCGGCATCTCGTAGTAGTCGAACAGATCTTCCGGCGTGCGCGGTACACCCTGCCACGCCACCTCTTTGGCCTTGACCCGGCGCGGCTGGTAGTAGTTGATGCCGAGGATATCCACCTTGCCGGCGGCGAGCAGCGCCTTGTCACCCTCTTCGATCTGCGGCAGCAAGTCGTACTGCTCTAGCAGCGCGACCAGCTCGGGGTCGTAGCTCCCCTTCAGGGCCGGATCGAGGAAGCTCTTGTTGAGCAGCAGATCCGCGATGCGGGAGGCGGCGAGATCTGCCGGATCTTGCGAGCGGGGATAGGTCGGGCTCAGGTTGAGGATGATGCCGATCTCGCCATCATGCTGGCAGGCGCGATAGGCCTGCACGGCACCGGCATGGGCCAGCGCGGTGTAGTAGGCGACGGTGGCCGCCCTACCAAAATCGACCACGCAGGGGTAGTGGTAGTGGCCAAGGTAGCCGCACTCGACCGGCACAATCGGCTCGTTGAAGGTGAACCAGTGCTTGATGCGACCGCCAAACAGGTCGAAGCAGCGGGTGGCGTAGCGCACATAGGCGGCCACCACTTCCCGGCTCTCCCAGCCGCCACGCTCCTGCATGCACATCGGCATGTCGAAGTGGTAGAGGTTGATAAGCGGGGTGATCCCCTCGGCCAGCAGCCAGTCAAAGACGGCGTTGTAGAAGCTGACCGCCTCCTGGTTGATTTCGCCCACCCCGTCTGGGATCAGCCGTGACCAGGAGATGGAGGTGCGAAAACTGTTGTGCCCCAGCTGCTTGAGCAGCTTGATGTCGCTCTCGAAGTTGTCATAGAAGGTAGAAGTGTCGGTCGGGCCGACCCCGTTGTGGAAACGCTGCGGTTCGATGGAGAACCAGTAGTCAAAGATATTGGCGGATTTGCCGCCGCGGTTGGCGGCGCCTTCTATCTGCGGGGCCGAGCTGGCGCTGCCCCACCAGAAGTTATCCGGAAAACGATACTGCATGGGTTACTTCTCCAGGCTGTTAGGGGAGGAGTTTTGCTCCTCCCTTGCTGTCATTGGAATGGCTGTTATCAGAACTTCAGAGCCAGAGCGATATCCTCTTCGCTCTCCTCTTCTTCATCGATGACGTTCTGCGCTTTGTTGGCAATCAGCACGAAGGGGATATACATCATGGTCGCGACACCCAGGTTGAATATCGCCAGACAGAAGGCTGCCACGCTGCCGTTGGTGTTGAAGAAGGCACCCAGGCCGGTCGGCATGGTCCATGGCGCTATGTTGGTGATGGGCGGGATGATCCCGGCGTAGTAGGCCGCCATGGTGATCCCCATCAGTACCGGGTGCACCAGAATGAAGGGCACCAGCAGGATGGGGTTCATGATGACCGGCAAGCCGAACAGGATGGGCTCGTTGATCTGGAACAGGCCGGAGGGCAGACCCAGCTTGGCAACCTGACGGTAGTCATCGCGACGGGAGACCATAAAGATGGCCAGGATAAGGCCAAGGGTGGCACCGGTGCCGCCGAGGAAGACGAAGGAGTCGGTGATCGGTTTGGCCCAGAAGTGGAACTGTTTGCCTGCCTCCAGCGCCGCTTCAACCGAGCCGTACTGGTTGTAGAGGGCGACGTTTTCCAGGGCGAAGGGGAACAGAATGCCGGATTCCAGCGCGGTGAGCGCCAGCATGCCGTGTACCCCGAAGAACCAGAGGAAGGAGGAGAACACCACATAGACCCAGCCGACCAGACCGCTCATATTGGACAGCGGCTTGGCGATGCTGTCCATGATCAGCTGGTGGAAGTTGGTGCCCGCATCGTTCAGCAGATAGGAGATGACCCCCATGATGGAGAGGATGATAAAGCCTGGAATGAGCGCGGAGAACGAGCGGGAGACCGAGGCCGGCACGCTGTCAGGCAGGGTGATCACCCAGTTGCGACGGACGATAAAGGCGAACATTTCGGCCACGACGATACCGATCAGCATGCCAGAGATGATGTTGGCTCCGCCCAGCCAGTTGGCGCCCACCGCATAGGCGTCGCCCACGCTGAACGGCGTGACGGTCATAAAGGCCGCTACCGAGAGCAGGCCCGATGCCAGGGGATCGCTCTTGCGCTCTTCGGCCAGCGCCAGACCGATAAAGAAGGGGGCCATCAGGGACATGATCCCCAGAGTGCCGTTATAGACGTTGCCACCGATGCTTTTGAGGCCGTCTAGGGTGGCGATGGTGGCAGGATCGAGCCGCACACCGATGGAGTAGAAGAAGGAGCCTTCGTCAAAGCTCAGAAAGACGTTGTTGATGAGAACGAACATGGCCCCGACCAGCGTCAGGGGCATCAGCTTGATAAAACCGTTCTTGATGGCGTTGACATGAGGTTGTTTGCCCAGCTTGACTGCTATGGGCAGTATGACCTTCTCCAACGATGCGATGATGTTGCTCACAGGGGTCTCCTTACTGCGCGAGGCTCTTCTTGATGGAGGCTACCGCCGCCTTCAGTACGCCGAGGCCATCGACCTTGCCGTAGAGCAGGGTGTCGATCACCTCGACCGGCTTGCCCGGCAGTTGCTGCTGGATCTCCGGCAGCATGTAGGCGATTTGCGGGCCCAGCAGCACCAGATCGGCATCCTGTCCCTTCTCGCCAGCCAGGGTCTCCGGATAGGCATCGATCAGCACCGGCACATCATATTTTTCCGCCTGCGCCTTCATCTTTGAAACCAGCAGTGAAGTGGACATCCCGGCAGAGCAAAACAGGTAAATACGCTTCTTTTCCATAACCCTTCCCTCAACGCTTGAAAACCAAATGAACAGATCGGTCGAGATGCGTGCCTGTTGTGTTATCAAGACACATCAATCATCTCCTATTGACATGATTGTAATGAATCACTGGATTTACCTGGTATTTCAATACTTATATCAATAGTGTCTAATTGACATTTGGTGTTGCCACTGTTCACACTTTTGATGGCGGATATCAGAATAAGAACACGTAAAACAGTCGGTGCAGGGGATGTGATAGATTTATAAGTTGTTTTATTTCAATTAATTATAATTTCTTGTGAGGTGTGTGAGCCTCTTTTTTTTAAAAAAAGAAATAATTGGTGAAATGTCACAATTTTTAAGTAATGCAACGTGGTTGATGTTTCTGTTTTTTGGGTCAGGAGGTTGGCCTTGCTATTGAAGTGTGTGCAAATTGACTAATCTGTTTGGCTTCGCTTCTGTGCCTCACAGAGATTGGCGACCTCGTTGTGATGTATCGACGGCGCAAGATGGTTGACAATGAGAAGAGGGAGGTATCACACCTCCCTCTTTTAGCTTTATGCCTGACAATAGCAATGCCTTAGCAGACCATGGCTGTTGACTGATCACAGTTTGTTGTCACTGGGGGTAAACGACGATGAATCGCAATCATCTCCTGGGTCAGATCCATCAGCAGGACTGCGTTCATCACATGGTCCTGGGCATGAACCATCACGATCTGGACGGGCAGTTTTCCCTCCCCAGCATCGGCTTCAATCAGCTTCGTTTGCACTGCATGAGCGGCGTGGAGCGCCCCCCGCGCCTGCTCGACCAACTGCTCTGCTTGTTCAAATTCCCCGTTACGTGAATGCCTCATGGCCTCCATCAACATGCTGCGGCAGCTACCTGCACTCACAATCAGGGTCATGACCTGTTCTTCGAGCTCCATGATCGCTCCTTAGATCAGCGTCAGAGCATGGTCGAGGATCTTTTCCCCATCCAGCATACCGTAGTGCATCATATTGATAGATTCGACTTTTTTGCCATATTGAGCGGCTTGTTCCTTGCAGGCTGCCAACTTGTAGCTGATTTGCGGGCCCAGCAGTGCACAGTCAAACGACTGTATGGCCTCTTTGAACTCCTGCATGCCTTTGGCCTGAATGTCGACCTCAAGTTGACGGCGGGCCGCCACATCCTGCATTTTTTTCACTACCAGACTGGTAGACATGCCCATATCACATACCAATAGGATCTTTTTCATTTTTAACTCCTTCTGCTCACCCATTCAGGGCGGGCGCGATTTGCTGGATTAGAAATTCCGTCAACAAAGGGATAGGGCGGCCACTGGCCTGGGTATAGTCACCACGGCGCAAGGCGGTACCACTCACATCCAGATGAGCCCATGGACGGTTGCCACAGAATTTACTCAGAAAATAGCCCGCAGAGACAGCAATCGCTGCGTTATTCGGGGGAGTATTGGTGAAATCTGCTATATAGCTCTTGATTTGCGGTTCAAAACTGTCGTCAAACGGCAATGCCCATAGGCGATCCCGACTCGACTCAGCCGCCCGGGTCAGGGCTGAGCCCAACGCAGGGTCATTACTCATCAAGCCGCTGATGTCATAACCCAGCGCCTTGACGACGGCGCCTGTCAGCGTGGCCACATCGATAATGCAGCGAGGAGAGAGCTGACGATCCGCAAATGCAATCCCGTCCGCCAATACCAGCCGCCCCTCGGCATCGGTGTTGATGATCTCGACGGTGTGACCAGCATAGGTCGTGACGACATCGCCAGGCCGCATGGCGCGATCCGTCGGCATATTTTCAGCCAATACCAGCACGGCATCCAGATTGAGAGGCAGCGTCAGACGTCGCACGGTATCAATCAGTCCGAACACCACGGCAGCACCGCACATATCGTACTTCATGGTGCGCATGCCCTCGCCCTCTTTGAGCCAGAGGCCGCCGCTGTCAAAGGTGACCCCCTTGCCCACTATCGCGTAAGGCTGGGCATCACCGCCCCCCCGATAACGGAGCAAGACCAGGCGGGGAGGGTTCAAGCTCCCCTTGCCAACCGCATGCAATGCCCCCAATCCCAAGGTACGGATCGCCTCCTCATCGAGAATTTCACAGCTGACCTCGTCATGCTGCGCGGCATAGCTCGCCAACTCATCGGCCACACTCACAGGCGTACAATCCTGGCTTGGTCGATCAGCCATGCGCCGGGCAAGTCGCATACCGTAGCTGATGGCACAACACTCCTTCAGCAGCGCCTCGGCCAATGGATGCTGCTCTGGCGCTGCCAGCAGCCGCAGTGCCGGCTCTGCATGGCTGGGGGCGGAGCGATAACCGAGCAGAGGCAGTTGGTAGAACTGGTTTTGCAGCGTGACGATGCAGTGGCGCAACGCAGTCCGTTGCGCCGGGTTTTCCAGCGAAAAGGGGGTGATGTCGAGGGCAACACACTCGGTTCCGTCACCGGGTACTACACGGATCAATGCATCGGTCATCTCGCGCAATCCCGCCGGCTCCAGCAGCGTCTGATGGTCGGCCGCCAGCCAGGTCAGACGCTGGCACAGCCCCGCCAACCCGACATCGAGCGTGGTGCTCTGACGACCGTTCAACTCAACCAATAGTGCCGCGATGGGCTGCAAGACAGATTGCTCCCGATAGCCATGGGCCCCACCCTGCCACAGCAGCAAATGCGCCGTCGCCGGCAAGGGGGTAGACCAGAGCGTTACTGACGCATCAAGCATGATGGGATTCCTCCACGGGGGCACTGATACGGGCGAGATAGGCATTCAACCAAGTCTCATCAGCCTCGTTGTAGAGGGTATGATCGCCTTCACGCCGAGCCAGAAAAACCGTCGGTGCAAGGGCATGGTTGGCCACGACAAAAGAGAAGCTGTCGATATTGGTTGCCGCACCAAACTCGCCTTCGCGATTCATGCAGACGACCGACAGATCCCCGGCACGCCCATAGCGGGCCAGCAGACGGGCTTCCAGCTCATAGACGGCAGACTCGGCTGCCATCTGCGGCGTCATCCCCCGCCCCATACGTTGAACAATCTCGTAACTGATGCACCCCTTCATCAAGTCTTCACCCAGGCCAGTGGCCGTCGCGGCCCCCATGGTGCTGTCGGCATAAAAACCACTACCAGAGACCGGGGAGTCTCCCACCCGTCCTGGCCGCTTCATAAAGAGGCCGCTGGTTGAGGTTGCGACACAGATTTTGCGGCTATGATCCAGGGTGATAACGCCTACTGTGTCGTGGCCGGTATAAGGATTGAGGCCACGGGCCAGGGTTTCGCGGCAGCGCTTGCGATAGTGCTGCAAGGCCCGCTCGGTCAACATTTTCTTTTGCTCGAATCCCTTGTGGATAGCCCACTGTTCAGCGCCGCCCCCCACCATGAAACTGTTGAATCGCTCTTCGCTCAACGCCGCCGCGATCATGACCGGGTTGGCCAGATTACGCACGCCAGCCACGGCCCCCATGGCCAATGAGTCGCCATCCATAAAGGCAGCATCCAGTTCCACTTCGCCATCCTGATTTGGCAGGCCACCGTATCCAACTGACTTGTAGAGGGGATAATCCTCTACCTGTTTGACTGCTTGCAACACAGCAGAGCGAGCATCCCCTTTGTCAGCCAGCTGCCTGGCACTGGCACTCAGACCTTCGTAAGCCATCCGCCAGGTGGCGATAATGCCCCATTGATGATTAACCATTGCTTACCTTCTTGTTTGATTGCAGTGAATGTGACGACTCCCCATGACTTTCGGCCGGGCTCTCTGTCCCCTGATACTGGCGATCCAGAACCTTGAGGAAGGGCAGATAAATCATGGCGCCAATCACCAGATTGAATAACTGGATGAGGGCACCGCTAAGATGGCCTGTAACGATAAAACCACTGATGACAGGGGGCAGCGTCCAGGGGATATAGACCCCGGTTGTCGTAGAGACCAGACCCGATGCCATCGCGATGTACTGGATGGTCACCAGCACCACAGGAACCAGATTGAACGGGATCAGCATGATGGGGTTCATGATGACCGGAAGGCCAAACAGTATGGGTTCGTTGATATTGAAAATGGAGGAGCCAGCGGCCAATCGGGTCATTTTCTTGATGTGCTGGCTACGGGCAAAAATCAGCATCGCCAAGACCAGCGACAAGGTCGCGCCGGAACCCCCCATCCAGATCATGTCGTAAAACTGCTCTGTGACAACGTGCGGGGGCAGCAAGCCGGCATGAGTAGCAGCCAGGTTTTCGGCCTGATTGTCCATCCAGAATGGACGCAGGATCCCGTTAATCATGGAACCGGAGTTAATCCCGACCGACCAGAGTGAGCTGATGCTGAGCACCGTCAAAATGGCGCCAAAATAGGAGGTGCCAAAATGGCGTACCGGCATGGCAATCACTGTGTAGATAAATTCATGAATGGTGTGATAAGCGGTGGATGCAAAGAAGACCCGGATAGCCAGCGCCATGGAGAGAATACATAGGGCCGGGATAAGCGCAGCAAATGATTTTTGTACTGCTGGCGGTACCCCCTCCGGCATTTTTATCACGATATTGCGACGCAGGAAGAGGGTGAATATCTCGGTCCAGACAATCGCGCCCAGCATGGCCACAAACAAACCCTTGGAACCGATCCACTCCATGGGGATCACCGCAGCACCCTGCGCATCCACGCTAAATGGCGTCAGGATCAGGAAACAGGAGAGCGACAAGATACCGGCTGAGCTTTTATCGATATCATTGCGTTCCGCCAGACGATAGGCCACCAGATAAGAGACAAACAGCGCCATGGTTGAGAAGATCGCATTAAAGGGCACTTCAATCGTCGCCCCCCACTGCTCACCAAAGATGGATGCCATAAAAGCTTTGTAACTGTCGCTGGGAAACGATGAGATGACCAGCAGGATCGAACCCACGATGATGAACGGCATAAACGAGATATAACCATCCCGAATTGCCCCCAGATGACGCTGTTGAGCGAGGCGCCCTGCCAGCGGCATCAATTTGCTTTCTATCAATCCGACCACGCTCTTCATTTGCGTTCCCCAAGCCACTAAAGAAATGATGCAATCAGTCGATACAAGACGTCATGTTTGACTATGCTATTCCATTTAATTGCATTTTTTAGTGACAGGTATCACGCACCCAACAACCAAGTATCACTTGATTGCGTATTTTTTGTGCCGTGCCCTCACTCTTCCGGGTTCTCTCCAGCTCCTGTTTTTACCTCTATCTGGCTTGCAGCGGACAATTAACCGCAAGCCCATGCAGCAACGCCACGACGCAACAAGCTTCACCGAGAGTCGGGTTTCGGCAGGCAGCTGAGCCTTTGATATCGATGATGCGTGAGGTGGGGGTAATTTACTCTTTTCAGAATTCGTCAGCGGATAAAGGACGCAAGGCTGGTCTCTAGGTACTCTTTAGCTCATTGCTATCAGATAGCCCGGTCTGAACGGCCGGATAGTCAAAATCTGCTGGTTGGTGAGTTTGATGTCCCTGTAGTGGTCTAATCATCCCGGACACCATTTTAGGTGGTACAGTCGCCACCATGACCTGAGGTGTTCAATGACAAGA